>QMTJ01000032.1 GCA_003651045.1 Thermoplasmata archaeon
CACCTTTAACATTTGATTCAAACAAATATTTAGGCTTCCCCTGGGCTAGATACTTCTCCAGTTTCATAGCAGGTTCACCATCATAAGTTCGTTTACAACAAATACCAAGATAACAAGACAATGCATCAAGAACGCGACCGAGACTACAGGATAACGGTGATTTATCCATCAACTTAGAAAGAACAACTGCTTCATTCCCCTGAAACATTTTTTCTTCACCAAGTTTTTTAAAAATAGCATAAACTAGACGACGAGGATCACGTGTAGCCTGGTCACCACCAAGCAGTGGAATATACTCAAGGTGACCAACACGTTTATAACTATTTAGACTAGAATAAAGCACTTCTCCACCCCAGAAAGTACCATCATCACCATAACCGAGACCGTCAAGAGTTAAAACAATGCTTTCATCAACCTGGTTATCAACCAAAAGAGATACGGCATGTGCCCAGTGATGCTGAACTTCAAAGACAGGAGCTGAATATTCATCTGCAAATTTTTCTGCAACAAAACGTGTATCATACCTAGGGTGCATGTCAAGTGCAACAGCATCAACCCTGGGTGTATCCATTGTAAGTTTCATCATATGACGAAGGCTACTTTCTAGAAAAGGAAGTGTTGAATAATACTTTGAATCGCCAATGTACTGTGTTGGGAAAATATTTTTATCACAGGAAACAGCACCTGTAACGTTTTCACCAGCACCCACGCTCAATATATGATGTTTATATGAAACAGGTAATGGCTCTGGCACATAACCACGTGATTTACGAAGGAAAAAAACATTATTCCTCCAAACTCTAACAACAGAGTCATCAACACGGTTAGGAATCTCTCGGTTATGCAACAAATAGTAATCAGCATCAATAGAAAACGCTTCCTCGTCTTCTACAATCATCGCCTCCCCGGGGATATTAGCAGAGGTCATCACTAAAGCATCAGCATGAAGATAAGAAAACAATAAATGATGAAGACCAGTATATGGTAAAAACAAACCTATCGTATTGAGACCAGGTGATGCTTCTTCCAATTGTTTTTTTTCAACGAGAACAATAGGTTTGTTTTTAGATAATAAAAGACTTCTTTCTTCCTCAGAAATATATCCATATTTCTCTGCTGTTTCGATATCTTTAACCATTATTGCAAAGGCTTTCTGAGGGCGTTTATACCATTCACGGAAACGTTTTATCTCAGAGGCTCTGCAGCAGAGGTGCATACCACCCCAGGATTTTATAACACCAATTTTTCCATTATCAATTTCTTTAGCAAAACGATGTATGGCATCTTTAGAACCAAGGTTTTTCCTGTTTTTATCATATAACGTGTAAACAGGTCCACAAATTGGGCAGGAAATCGTCTGAGCATGATACCGACGGTTCAAAGGATCTTTGTATTCCTTTTCACAATAAGAGCAGAGTTTGAAATCTTTCATAGATGTTCTTTCCCGATCGTAAGGTACATCTTCTATAATGCTAAAACGGGCGCCACAGATAGTGCAATTTGTAAAAGGAAAATAGTAACGCCTATTTTTTTTATCAAATAATTCTTTGAGACAGTTTTCACAAATACCGACATCTGCTGGTATTAGAGACTGATGAGTACCCTGCTTACTATGTAGTATTCTAAAATCATTGAAAACTCTATCATCAGTTTCTTCGATTATATCTGTAATTTTTGCTATATCTGGTAGGTTTTGTTTTAGTTTTTTGATAAAAATTTTTTTATCACGATCTATAACAACTTCTACCTCTGAACCTTTATTGAGAACGTATCCCTTTAAACCTAGTTCCTTAGCCACTCTATAAACAGTTGGTCTAAAACCTACTCCTTGTACAATACCTTTGAAGACGAGTCTCATCAAATCTTACCATTAAGTTTTTCTTTTTTATTCAACTATTAAATCCTTAGAATATAGATCAGCGTCTGCTAGTAAAAACTCATCACTCATACTGAGACAGTTAACTGGACATACATCATTGCATTGAGAACAGAATGTGCAACGCGCGACATAGATTTTTATTTTCTTTTCATCTGGTTTAAACTCAATAGCGCCAGATGGACAAACCTTTATACAAAGTTGACAGCCTATACATTTCTCCCGGTCATATTGTATTTTACCTCTGAAACCCGGTGGTGTTTCAATTGGTGGGTTGATTTTTGCTTTACCCTCACTGACCTCTGCTAAATATTTTGTTGTATTACTTGGTTGATATTTAGCTGGGAACTTGTTTGTCCAAGGTTTTTTAAACATCTGCATAAAAACACGAGGAATCATGGTGAATCTCATTTCATAAGCCTCCTGGTTTTTTCAATACTCATACGATGTAACTCCTCCCTGTTGAGGATATATCTACTATTTTTATCGTTATCCACTATGGTTACACGATTTGTACAGCTTATACATGGGTCAGTTGATGCAGCAACAATTGGTATATCAGCTATCTGCTCACCCTTCAACATTGGAATCCATGGTAGAATATTGTTGTATGTTGGAGCACGAGCCTTCCAAGTGTAAGGGTTATCATTTTCACCATCAAACTTCACATAATGAATTACCTCACCACGTGGAGCCTCATGCCGCCCGATACCTTCACCAGCTGTTTTTTTAACACGAGCAAGAAGTTTCGGAATCTTCGGCTCTGACAGTATATCACCAGATGGCATCTTGTCAAGACATTGCTCAATAAGATCAATCGATTGTTTAACCTCCAGCAATCTAACAATGATACGATCATAAACATCACCGTTCACCTCACCCGTGAGAACATCAGGAGTCATATAATCAATATCGAGATCACCATAAGCAGCATATGCTTGATCAACACGTACATCCTTTTTAACACCAGAGGCACGAGTAGTAGGACCGATAGCACAGAGTTTCAATGCATCATCATAAGTTAAAACACCACATCCTTGACTACGGAGTCTAACTGTTTTATCATCCAAGAAGATATGACGTAGTTTCTCAAAATTATCTTTAAAATACTTCAACGTCTCCTGAACCTTCGGAACCATATCACTAGTTATATCACGACGTACACCACCTATCATTATTATAGCCTTAGTAACACGATTACCCGTAAGATACTCAGTGAGATCCAATGCCTTCTCACGCATCTCCCATGTTAAAAACAACACTGTGTCAAAACCAATCTCATGAGCAGCTACACCAGCCCATAATATATGTGAACAGATACGTTCAAGCTCTCCATGGATTACACGAAGATACTCCGCACGCTCAGGAACCTCTATATCGCAGGCATTCTCCACAGCACGAGCAAAAGCAATAGGATGGGAATAAGAACAAATACCGCATATACGCTCAGCGAGATAAAGAATCTGAACAGGATTACGCTGCATACCAGCCCATTCAATACCTCTATGAACATGACCAAGGCTTACATCAACATCAATAATACGTTCACCATCAATCTCAAACTCAAACATCACAGGCTCCTTAAGAGCGGGATGAATAGGACCAATAGGAATCTGATAAGTTGTTTTAGTAGTAGTTTTAACACTCTCTTTTTTCTTCATTTTTTCACCTCATGAAGATTCCTAACCATATCCTTAGGACCAGTCTCATCCTTCCTCCACGGGTATACGCCCTCAGGGAAATCATCAGGCAGGAACAAACGTCTACTATCAGGTATACCCTTGATTTTCACACCCAACATCTCCTGTTTCTCACGTTCAGTAGTAAGCGCACCAGGTATATAGTCACAAATTGTCTCTATCACAGGGTTAGACTTCGGAAGTTCAACAGAAATATTCAGAGACACCTCATTAAGTCGTTCACCGTAATACAGAGAGAAATGATAAATCAACTCAATAGTACTACCCAGGTCATTACCTGATACCACTGCTAAATGTGGAAACTGAATATCACAAAGATGTTTTATAACATCCTTGAAAACACTTTTATCAATTTTTAACCAAATATTTACAAACTCTTTTTTCTTAACACCAGCAACCCTTTTTTCAACCCGAGAATCTTTAACCTTTGCTTTAAACTCGTCTTTGAAATATTTTACTATTTCCTCAGGGGACATTTTTTTCTTACTCATCTCTTCTCCGCCTCCAATGTTTCAAGTTTCACCCACGCCTTTGCAACAGCGTTAATAATCGCCTCTGGCCTTGGTGGACAGCCAACCACGTGAACATCCACTGGTATAATATTGCTAATCGGACCAACTAGGTTATAGGATTCATAGAACACGTCACCAGTGTTACCACAGTTACCCACACAAATAACAGCCTTTGGATCAGGCATCTGCTCATAAACTCGTTTAACCTTATCAACCATCTGACGAGTCACAGGACCAGTAACCAATAGTACATCAGCATGACGAGGTGAACCAACTAACCTTATACCAAAACGTTCAACATCATAACGTGGACATAGTGCTGCAATAATTTCAATGTCACAGCCATTACAAGAACCAGAATTACAATGATAAACCCATAAAGCCTTTTTAAATGACTTAGGTAGCCCTTTTGCCATAAAACCAAATCGCCTCCAAAGAACTATTTTTTATTATAAGTTTGTTTTCTGGTAATCCTATATACTATTTAAAAATTTGCGACTTATTTAAAAACAGAGCAATACTCTAGCATATCCTTGGAACTGGGTCACCAACTGGTTTATGCAGATTACGTTTTCCACCAACAATGGTTTCAAGTACAACACCTTTAACCTTATCAGTTACTTCACCGATTACTGCTGCGTTCTTACCAAGAGGATGTCTCCTAATAGCGGCTAAAACTTCTTCTGCTTTTTCTTCGACAACACCCAAGACGATTTTTCCCTCATTACCAATCTCCAACGGGTCAATACCAAGCATATCGCAAGCTGACCTCACACCGTTAGGTATAGGGATACGTTCTTCATAAACTATTATACCTACATTGGATTTACTACTAAACTCGTTTATAGTATTAGCAAGTCCTCCACGTGTTGGGTCCTTAGCAGCTACAACACCACCAACAGTTAATATTTTCTCCATGAGACCGTTAACAGGAGCGATATCAGATTTAATCAATGTTTCGAAACCATAACCCTCACGGAAAGACATCAAAGCAACACCATGTTCACCAATGTTACCAGAAAGAATAATTTTATCACCCACTTGAAGATTCGAATCAAGAAGCCAACGACTTTTAAACTCCCGATACCGTTTAACCTCCTTAATGTTATCATCTAAAACCCTCGTTCTCCTCCCTATACCACTCGTATTAATCATAAACTCCTGAATAGCTCCTTTTTCCACTACTTTAGTATCACCAGTAACAACTGGTACACCAGCAGAATAAGCTGTTTCACCCATGCTTTTTACAATTGTTTCAAAAACCTCCAGAGACAAACCTTCTTCAATTATAAAACCAGCAGAAAGAGCAATAGGTTTAGCACCCATAACAGAAACATCATTAACAGTCCCAGCGACAGCAAGACTACCTAGATCCCCGCCGGGGAAAATAAGTGGTTGGACAGTATGAGAATCAGTCGTGAAAACAATATCATCAACCACAGCTGAATCATCAAGCATAGAAAGAGAAACCTCAACACCCCTAGAAGTTATTTTAAAATATTTCAAAATTTTCTCTCTAATAAGCTTATCCATCAACTCTCCACCAGCACCCTGCGCTAGTTTAATTTTTCCAACCATCGTTATCAACTCCCGGGGTTTTATCCTGATGCATAAGTTTTATTTATACTCTATGGTTCACACACCCTTAAAATGATATTATTAGACATATTCATCCAACTCTTTGGAGAAAGCTATCATTGGCAAGATATAGTAATAGCAATAATTAGCATACTTTTCGGCTTCATACTACTACCTCAGCTTAAAGATGTTTGGCATGGTAAAACAACACTAAACATTTATACAGCAAGTCTTACAACAATCGGATTGTACATACTTGCAATTACGTTTTTCACCATGGAATACTGGGTTTCATTCACAGCTGAAATTTTCTCAGGTACAGTTTGGCTTTTATTATTTGTTTTATCTATTAAAAACTTGAAGAAATAAAGAAGTTCTCTTTTTTTATTTTATAAATCTTTTAAGTAGAACTCTATTCACCTCTGGGTTACCATATTTATTTATAAAATCTGGTGATGTAATCACAGCGTTTTCAAGAGCATTACTGCATTCACATGTTCGTCTATAATCTATTTTTGGAATAAGTTTTCTAATGATGTTTGCCATGTTTTCATCGTTTTTCTTAAGGTTTTCCACAACAGAAGAAACAGACACGTCTTCTTCACCCTCATACCAGCAATCATAATCTGTCACTGTAAGTAACCCACATAAGCACATCTCTGCCTCCCTTGCTAGTTTAGCCTCTGGTCCAAGAGTCATACCAATAACATCAACATTCCAACTACGGTAAAGGTTTGACTCAGCACGTGTTGAAAACTGTGGCCCCTCCATACAAAGATAGGTTCCATGGTGAACATCAAGATTTTCTTTTTTTATTATCTCATAAGCAATATTTGATAATTTTTTACAGAAAGGATCCGCAAATCCCACGTGAACTGTTATTCCCTCATCGAAAAAAGTATTTAAACGTTTGTTTGTACGATCTATAAGTTGCTCCGCTATTACAAAATCACATGGCTTTATCTCTTTTTTGAGACTACCGACAGCTGCTATAGAGATCAGGTATTCTACTCCACTCTGTTTCATTGCAAAAACATTCGCACGATAATTTACGTTATGCGGAGGATACTGATGATACCTACCATGTCTTGGTAAAAAAACTACTTCTGTGTTTCCGATAGTCCCAATTGTTAGTTTATCAGAGGGTTTACCAAAAGGAGTTTCAACCTCTATTTCTTCTGTGTTTTTGATGATTCCCATGTTGTAGAAACCACTTCCACCGATGATCCCAATTTTTGGCATAAACTTAGTTGAATAGAAATTACTAAAAAAGCTTTTTGATTACATTAGATAGTTTTGTTTGATTGAGGTGTCAATAGAGATTATGAAAGTATCTGGTAATATCGTTGATCTTGAGAAACACGATATTTTCCCTGGAACTATAAAGATAGAGAACGGTAGAATCACTGAAATCATAAAAGAGGATAACAAGGAATTTAAAAACTATATTATACCTGGTTTTATAGATGCTCACATTCATATTGAGAGTTCTATGCTCGTGCCATCAGAGTTCGCACGGATAGCTGTGGTTCATGGAACAGTTGGAGTTGTTTCTGATCCACATGAGATAGTGAATGTATTAGGTGTCTCTGGGATTGAATACATGCTTGAGAATTCTATGAGTTCACCTATGAAATTCTTTTTTGGTGTTCCTTCTTGTGTACCAGCGTCTCCTTTTGAAAACACGGGGTATACTCTGGGTTCAGAAGATGTTGAGAAGCTTCTAAGTAGAAAAGATTTGTATTTCCTCGCAGAAGTTATGAATTACCCTGGGGTGATCAATGAAGATCCTGAGACTATGAGAAAAATAAAAGCTGCAAAGAAACATGATAAACCAGTTGATGGTCATGCACCAGCTCTCACTGGGGATGATTTGAAGAAATACGTAGAAGCAGGTGTTTCAACGGATCATGAGTGTTTCACTGTTGATGAGGCAGAAGAAAAAATACGTCTAGGTATGAAAATTCTTATCCGTGAAGGATCTGCCGCTCGGAATTTTGATGACCTTTTACCGGTTTTAGATGAACATTGGAAGAACTGTATGTTGTGTAGCGATGATAAACATCCAGATGACCTGGTGAAAGGTCATATTAATATCCTGGTGAAGAAAGCTATCTGTGAGGGTGTTGATCCTTTGAAGGTGTTAACCGTTGCTTCGTATAACCCTATTGTCCATTATAAACTTGATGTAGGTTTATTGAGAAATGGTGACCCAGCGGATTTTTTAGTTGTTGATACTCTGAAGGAGATGAATGTTTTAAGTACGTTTATTAACGGAGTTGAAGTAGCGAGAAATGGTAGGTCTCTTGTTAAAAGGGTTAAACCTGAGATAAAGAATAATTTTAATATTGGTTTGAAAGAAACTAGTGATTTTGTTTTGAAGTGTAACGGGAAAAAGATAAACGTTATTGTTGCTGTTGACGGGCAGATTGTTACAGAAAAAACCAGTGTGAAACCCCTAGTTGTTGATGGTTACGTGGTCTCTGATGTTACTCGTGATATTCTTAAGATAGTTGTTGTGAATAGATACAAGAATGTGAAGCCATCTCTTGGTTTTATCAAAAATTTTGGTCTTAAATCTGGTGCTATTGCTTCTAGTGTTGCACATGATTCACATAACATTATTTGTGTTGGTGTAAACGATGAGGATATCTGTAAAGCTGTAAATCTCATCATAAAAAACAAAGGAGGTATATGTGCCGTTGGAAGAGGTGAAACATATGTTTTACCCCTACCGGTTGCTGGTCTGATGAGTGATCAAGAATTTAACTGGGTAGCTGAAAGGTATGTAGAAATAAATAAAGCTGCTAAAAGACTGGGTTCTACTCTTAAGGCACCTTTTATGACACTTTCTTTTATGGCATTATCTGTGATCCCTAAATTAAAACTTAGTGATAAAGGTCTTTTCGACTCGGAAAAATTTCAGTTTATTGATGTTTGTAAGTGAAAAGAGTATGGATCTTTTGGTTATGTGTATTGGTAACCGTGACGGTGGTGATGACTCTGTAGGACCATATATAGCTGACTGTTTAAAAAGAGAAGAAATTGATTTTAAGGTTATTGACTGCGGCGTTATTCCAGAGAACTATACTGCCGATGTGAAACGTTTGAAACCAAGGACTCTTGTAATTGTTGACGCTGTGGAAATGAATCTAGAACCTGGTGAAATACG
>QMTJ01000242.1 GCA_003651045.1 Thermoplasmata archaeon
ATAGCCTCTTCAAAGCCCGGGTGAAACGATTCTGGAAACGCTTCCCATACAGAAGTACCCTAATAAGTATAAAACGATGGTGCACTGTGTGGATTACAATGTATAATTTATTTCTGGAGGGGGCTTAAGTTGACAGTGTCTCTGCTTTTTATTAGATAGATTTATGAATGCCACATGTGAGAATAAAAAAGCTTTATCTTATGGAGAAAACTCTGAGATTTCAGATTGATGTGTGACTATAGGCAAAGGTTTATATGTTGATAGTTGTTGTGGGAATATAGTTTTTGGGGAGGTAGGAGAAAAAATGAGAAAAAAATTTGTAGGTATATTAGTCACAATATTAATGCTGATTGTTAGCATGCCACTTGGTACTATGTGTTTAGCTGACTGGGATCCTAAAGATGGGCATAAAATGCATTGGCCTCAAACACCTGATCCAAACGGGTGGGATGTCCAAGCAACTTATGATCCTAATCAGCAGATGGGTATTGTTTGTGCTGACGACTGGCGATGTTCTGAGTCAGGATGGATTAAGGCTATCCATTGGTGGGGCTCTTGGAGATATAATGAAATTGGTACAATCACTTCATTTGTCATAACAATATCAGATAATATCCCCGCAGATGAACAGATACCATGGAGTAGACCTGGTCAAACTTTAGTGGAATATAAAATTTATCCTGGCGAGTGGACTGAACGAGGTCCTTTTGAAGGCGTCCAAGGATGGTATGAACCTCAGCAACCTTCATGGTGGCCAAACGACCATACATTATACTGGCAATATAATTGGTTCCTAGATGAGAAGGATTGGTTTTGGCAAGAAAAAGGAAAAATCTATTGGTTATCAATCTCTGCAGTTGTTTCAGAAGCACCTAGTATGCTATGGGGTTGGAAGTCAACAACAGAAGATCTACATTTCATGGATGACGGCGTATGGTCATGGTGGTGGAATTTAAACTGGTTCCCACTTACGTATCCAAATGGTGCGACGATGGATTTAGCATTTGTAATAAATGGCGGTACTGAACCCTGTGTTGAAATTGATAAAAAAGTCTGGGATGAAAAGAACCATGCCTGGGTTGAAGAGATAGATGCTGATGTATGTACTGAAGTCGAGTTCAAAATCGAAGTACATAATTGTGGTGATGTTAATTTAACAAATATTCAAGTTGTAGATACACTCCCAGATTGTCTGGAATATGTAGAAGGCTCTTCAACTGTTAATGGTCAACCATCAGAACCTGACATCCAGGTAAATAAAATGAAATGGAGTTTACCGGGTCCTCTTAAACCATGTAATACTATAACTATTAAATTCAAAGCACATGTAATCTCAACAGGTGAAAACATCAATACAGTAAAAGTAACAGCAAGTCACCCTAATGGAATAGTAACAGATACAGATACTGCTACAGTTAATGGAATAGGAGCAGCAAGTATAGATGTTGAGAAAAAAGTAAGTAAAGACGGAGGAATAACCTGGACAGATGAAGTCGATGCAACAGTTTGTACAACCGTAAGATTCAGGATAACAGTACACAACAACGGCGACTATGATTTAACCAATATCAAAGTAGTTGACACACTTCCAGATTGCCTAGAGTATAAAGATAATGCAATACCAAACGAGCCAATAATTAGTGGCAACAAATTAACTTGGACATTCCCAGGTCCATTAAAATACTGCAACACCATTGCCATTGAATTTGACGCTCATGTTAAAACCGAAGGAGAAAACGAAAATACAGTTACTGCTACTGCTGACTACGCCGAAGGAACAGTATCCGACACAGACACAGCTGTTGTACATGCAACATCAGGAAACAACCCACCACTTAAACCACAAACACCATACAAAAAAGCAAAACCAAAACCAATAACCGCTACCAAAACTATTACTCTTTGCACAAAAACCACTGACCCAGATGGAGACGATGTTTACTACTGGTGGGACTTTGGAGATGGAACCACCAGCGGGTGGCTTGGACCATATAGCTCAGGTAACGTACATTGTACTCCACACACCTATACAACTTCAGGAACATACTCTATAAAAGTTAAAGCAAAAGATGTATATGGTGCAGAGAGCCCATGGTCAGATCCACTAACTCTTAAAGTAAGCACCAGTAAAACAGTGAACCTACAGTTTTTAGCATTGCTACAAAAAATGTTGGATAGTTTCCCACTGTTAAAACATATAATATTCAATATTCTAATAGTCAAGTGAATCTCTATCTAAATCTTCTTCTTTTTTTTTATTTTTTAAATCGTCAAATTTAAAAACAAAAAATATAGATAAACCATTAAATTCCACGTTATTTACCATAGATCTTTTTAGGAGATGTATATGAAAATATTGGTAATGTATTATTCACAAACAGGGAATACAAAGAAACTTGCTGAAGCCGTATCCAAAGGAGTACAGGAAGTAGAAGGTGTAACCTCCGTATTAAAACCGGTGTCAGAAGTCACAGAAGAAGATTTCCTCTCCTCAGATGGAATCATCGCAGGGTCACCTGTATACTTTGGAACCATG
>QMTJ01000033.1 GCA_003651045.1 Thermoplasmata archaeon
GTTGTTACCAGTTTTGCATAATTTTCTAAAATTGAAAGAAAATGAAGCTTATAAAAATCTGAAGGAGAGAGGTATTTTTATCTTGTACGTTACGCCTCTTAGAGCGTTAAATCGGGATATGCTCCGTAGAACTATTGAATGGGGTAAAGAGTTAGGTATTGATATCGCGGTGAGACATGGTGATACATCGCAGAGTGAGAGAGCACGGCAGTCGAAGAATCCTCCAGATATGCTTATTACAACTCCTGAAACTTTTCAAATAATGTTTACAGGTAAGAGATTAAGAGGATATCTTAGAAGTGTGAGATGGGTCATTGTTGATGAAATTCATGAACTTGCTGATGATGAGAGAGGTGCACAGTTTGCTGTGGGTTTAGAAAGACTACACGATTTAACTGTTGAAAACACCCCTAAAGGTTTTCAGAGGATAGGTCTATCAGCTACTATCGGGTCACCTGAGGAAGTAGCAATGTTTCTTGGTGGTTTTGATGAAAATAATCAACCTAGGAATGTTACTATCTTAGAGGTTGATGTTACAAAACTTGTTGATATAAAAGTAGAGTTACCTATTGTTAAAAAAAGTGACTATACGTTTGCGAATAAACTTCATATCGAACCTGTTTCTTTTGCTTCACTTAGAAGATGTAGGGATTTTATTGATGAACATGTTTCTACCTTGGTTTTTATAAATACTCGTGATGGTGCAGAGATATTAGCATCACGTTTCCATATGTGGGATGAAAATATACCAGTAGGTGTTCATCATGGTTCACTTTCTAAAATCGCTAGGGTAGAAGCTGAAGAAGATTTCAAACATGGTAGAGTTAAATCACTAATCTGCACATCATCATTAGAACTAGGTATAGATGTTGGTGATACAGATTTCGTAGTTCAATATAACTCACCTAGAGAAGTTAAAAGGATTCTACAGCGAGTCGGACGTTCTGGTCACCGTGTTGGTAAAATTTCAAAAGGTGTAATTCTCACTACGACCCCTGAGGATTTAGCCGAGAGCCTGGTTATAGCACGAAAAGCATTAAATGGTGAAATAGAAACATTAAAAATTAGACAAAATCCTTTGTCCGTACTCGCTAATCAAATTATATCAGTAACACTCGAATACAACAGGATAAAAACTGGAGAAATATACAATATAATCAAAAGAGCATATCCTTTTCATACGCTCCAAAAGAAAACCTTTGAAGATGTACTGCAGCAACTCAAAAACCAACGGAGTATATGGGTTGAAGGAGAATATATTACTAAACGTACAAGTTCAAGACATTATTTCCTTGATAATATCTCTATGATCCCAGATGAAAAAACATACATGGCTATTGATATAAGTTCAAGGAAAAAAATAGGTAAACTAGATGAGAGTTTTGT
This sequence comes from Thermoplasmata archaeon, assembly GCA_003651045.1. Lineage (GTDB taxonomy): Archaea > Thermoplasmatota > E2 > DHVEG-1 > DHVEG-1 > B24-G9. Next base: position 1,387 of record QMTJ01000033.1, read on the forward strand.
TTTAAACTATGGTTTCGAAGGAGCAAAGTTTATACTACGTGGTAGACCATGGGTTATTGTAAAAAGAGAAGATGAAGAAATACTGGTTTCTCAATCTAAAGAAATAGGTAACGTTCCATCATGGACTGGTGAAGACATACCTGTACCGTTCGAGGTTGCAAAGGAAGTAGGGAGACTTAGAAGACTCGTTTCAGATAGTATAGAGATCAAAGATTATCCTTGTGATCAAAAAACCTTTAACAAGTTTCTACAACACATCGTTAATCAAAAGAAACAAGGTTTTATTGTTCCAGATGATAAAAACATTACAATAGATGTTGAAGATAGAACCATAGTAATAAACTGTTGTTTCGGGACAAAAGTAAACGAAACACTCGGGCGTATTATATCTGCTATACTATCTCAGTCAATTGGAGAAAGCATAGGTGTCAATAGTGATCCATATAGAATTAACCTAGAATTACCGGGTAGAATCCCAATTAAAAAAATCCGGGATATATTATTTGAGGTAAAACCCGAGTCTCTATATCATCTACTTCATACTATCTCAAAAAACTCCACATTTATACGATGGCAGCTTATACACGCAGCTAGAAAATTTGGTGCAATAAAAAAAGATTTCGACTATAAAAACCTAGGGATACGGAAGCTATTTACACTTTTTGAAAACAGTCTAATATTTGATGAAGCAGTTGACAAAACAATATGGGATAGAATGGATATAGAAAATACACAAAAAATACTACAGGATATACAAAACGGTGAAATACAAGTTCATATACAAGGTCTTTCACCTTTATCACTCGCAGGTTTAGAAACAATACGTGGACTTATGGCACCTCAACGTGCAGATAGATCAATCTTGTTAGCTTTAAAAAAACGCCTTGAAGACACGGAGGTTACACTTATATGTATCAACTGTAACAAAACTTGGAGTACCCGTGTTAAGAGAGTAGATGACAGACCAAAATGTTCACATTGTGGTGCTATAAAAATCGCTATGGTACCTAGATATAACAGTAGCGATATGATAAAACTTTTAAAAAAGAAAAACAGGACAACAAGTGAAACCAAAGAAGTTAGACGTCTTCATAAAAACGCTAGTTTGGTTTTAAACTATGGAAAACCTGCTATACTAGCTCTTGCAGGTAGAGGCATAGGACCTGATACAGCCATTAGAATACTACGTAAATACAACACAACACAACTTGAACGCTCTGAAGAAACCATGATTAAATTCCTACGGGATATACTCAAAGCAGAGGTAAACTATGCAAGAACAAGAGGATTCTGGGAGAATTAAAAAAATCATAGATAGAATAAGAAGTTTTAAAAATATTAACTTGTTTTTGATAAATAAAAAAATAAAAGAAAGAATTTGTGTTTTCAAAAAAAAATAAATGGAGTTGTGGATGCCTCAGTTAGAAAACAAAGAACTACTAGAGCAGTTATTAAAATCTACAATAGAAGTAATCGGTAGAAGAACATCTGAGGCATATGCTAATGTTACCATAGGTTTAGCCTTTCAAGAACTTACAGAAAGATACAGTTTTTTAAAATATGTTAAAATCCAAGGAACACAATATGAAGAAACGTTTGAAATAGTCACAATTCAAGAAGAAATAAACAACATCGACCCCTTAGAAGTTGGTAAAGCAGCTAGGCATTTTCTAAATAAACTTACAAAAATGATGGGTAAAGACGCAGGTTACTATTTCCTCCGAGAAATCAAAGAAAACCTACCATCAAACTATGAAAAAACTATCAAAGAAATAGGTGTTGATTTAGACTACCTGCAAATGGAGTTTATAACAGAAGTAAAAGAATCTTTCAAGTTTCAAATTGAAAACTCTGAGATACTGAAATACATGATCACCATCCTATTTGAAATCCTGGATAGAAGTGAAGGAAGAGACTCTGCCTATAACATTTTGAATGAACTCATTCAAAGACTCACTATAGAACATCCTGTGTTGAAACATGTTAAAATCAATGATATACGAGCTGTTCAAGGTGTTGACATTGTAACAGTTAATCTAGATGTTGACAATGTAGCATCGACACAGGTAGGTGTTGCGATCCAGAAAGTTATACAAGAAATTAATAACTTGTTAGAAGAAAAAGGAGATCATTCTTTTGTTGAAAAACTAAAAGAAAATATTAATGTGGATTATAATCTTAAACTACGTGATGTTGGTGTAAACCTTGATGTGATTAAGGTAAGTCAAAGTCTTATTGTGAAACATGTTATAAAAGCATTAGTTGAAATATTAAGTGAATCAAGTAGTAAGAACTATGCAGTTGTTTTAGTAAATAATGTTCTTAGGAAATATGATAAAAAATTTGAGTTTTTAAAAGAGATAAAACTTGAAAGTACAAGTTTTTCTCAGAATGATAATGGTATAGATATCCCCTCTGTTATTGATTCAGTTCGAGCATCTGAACTTGGTAGAAGTATCCAGAGGATTATTGAGGATATTTCTATCTCACTTGGTGAAGATGCTGGTAGATATTTTATTGACAAACTTAAAAAACGCCTCGGTAAAGCTTATCTCCTTAGAATCGAGGAGTTAGGTGTTAACCTGCATATGATTGAGTTGAAACGTAATCTAATGTGGTGAATATAAACAGGTTAAAAGTTTTCCTTAACTGTTTGTATCAAAAACCCCCTTTTATTACGTTAATAAACGATAAATAAATCGACAATTTTAAGTATATCTCTTTGTTTTTCTTTAACTTAGGGTAATAAACTATGAAAAACGTAGGAATTGTAAGCTATGGAGCATATATCCCAAAAATCAGGATAAAAACCGAGGACATCGCAAAAGCATGGGGGAAAGACCCTGAAACAATTTCAAAAGGTTTAGGAATAATAGAGAAATCAGTACCAACCTTAGATCAAGATGTTGCAACCATCTCCGTAGAAGCCGCTAGAGCCGCTTTAAAAAGATGCAGAATAAACCCACAAGATATAGGCGCGATATACGTAGGTAGCGAATCTCACCCATATGCTGTTAAACCTACTGGTACAATCGTCGCTGAAGCCATCGGCGCAACACCCATTATAAAAGTAGCAGATTACGAATTCGCATGTAAAGCAGGAACAGCAGCTATACAAACATGCATGGCACTAGTAAAATCTAAGATGATCAAATATGGTATAGCAATTGGATCAGACACATCCCAAGCAGCACCAGGTGACGCCTTAGAATACGCAGCTAGCGCTGGAGGAGCAGCTTTTATCATCGGTGGAGACAACATTATCGCTAAAATCAACGAAACCTGCTCATTCACTACTGACACACCTGACTTCTGGAGAAGAGAAGGACGAAAATACCCTGCACATGGTGGTAGATTCACCGGTGGTCCAGCATATTTTAGACATATAATAAGCAACGCAAAAAACCTCATGGAAAAGACAGGTACAAAACCAGAAGATTACAATTATGCAATATTTCATCAACCCAATGGTAAATTCCCCCTACGCGTAGCGAAAATGCTAGGTTTCATACCTGAACAAGTCAAACAAGGACTCCTTTGCCCATACGTGGGTAACACCTACTCTGGTGCAACAATGATCGGCCTCTCCTCAGTATTAGATGTAGCAAAACCTGGTGAAAGAATATTACTCGCAAGCTATGGTTCAGGAGCCGGTAGCGACGCCTTCGATATAACAGTAACTGATTTAATATCAGAACTCCCACGTAACAATGCTCCTCTTATCTCTGATTTCCTAAACAATAAAGAATACATTGACTACGCAGTATATGCAAAATATAGAGATTTATTATATTATGACTAAAGAGGATGAAAACTATGAGAGATGTAGCTGTAATTGGTATTGGTTTAACCAAATTTGGCGAACTATGGGATAAATCATTCCGTAATCTAATAGCCGAAGCAGGTTCAAAAGCAATCCTTGACTCAGGAATTAGTGGAAAAGAAATCGACGCACTCTATGTCGGATCCATGAGCGCAGGTAGATTCATAGGACAAGAACACGTTGGTGCACTAGTCGCAGATAGCTCAGGTTTTGCACATATGCACATACCATCGATTAGAGTAGAAAGCGCTGATGCATCAGGTGGTCTCGCTTTTAGACAAGGATATTTCTCCGTAGCATCAGGTATGAATGATATCGTAGTAATAGGTGGTGTTGAAAAGATGACAGATGTGATCGGTGCTGAAGCTACAGATACCCTTGCTACCAGCCTAGATCAAGAATGGGAAGCATTCTTCGGCTCCACATTAGCAGGTACATATGCTATGATAGCTACTAAACATATGCATGATTACGGTACCACAAGAGAACAACTCGCTCAAGTAGCGGTTAAAAACCATGCAAATGGTGCTCTCAACCCATATGCACAGTTTAAAAGACCGATATCACTTGAAAACGTTTTAAAAGCACCTATGGAAGCATATCCTCTTACCATGATGGATTGTTCGCCAGTAAGTGATGGAGCAGCAGCATTAGTTCTATGTGCAGCTGAAAAAGCAAAAAAATACACAGACAAACCTATAAAAATCATCGGCTCTGGGCAAGCATCTGATACATTACCACTTCACGGTAGAAAAAACATATGCATCTTTGAATCAACAGTTTATGCCGCTAAAATGGCATATAAACAAGCAGGGATTAAACCCAAGGATGTAGATGTAGTAGAAGTACACGATAGTTATACTATAGGTGAAATACTCGCAATTGAAGATTTAGGTTTCGTAAAAAAAGGAGAAGGTGGTAAAGCAGTTGAAAACAAAATCACTACTTTTGATGGAGAGATACCAGTTAACCCTAGTGGTGGTTTAAAAGCTAAAGGACACCCCTTAGGTGCTACTGGTGTAGCGCAGATAGCTGAAATAGTAATGCAACTCCGTGGTGAAGCAGATAAAAGACAAATAAAAAATGCAAAAATTGGTCTCGCTCATAATGTAGGTGGAGCAGGTGCCACCTGTCTCGTTCACATACTGGAGGCGATGTAAAAAATGGTAAATGGAGCTGTACCACGTTTCTGGCGTGAAATACCGCAAAGATACAATCTAATAGGGAATCAATGCGGGGTTTGTAAAAAAATTTTTTTCCCACCTAGAGAATCATGTCCAGAATGCCGGAGGAAAAGTATAGGTAAAATGAAAGATATAAAACTCAGCGGTAAAGGTAAACTAGTTACGTATTCTATAATACATGCTGCTCCTAAAAACTTTGAAGGACAGATACCTTACCCTATTGGTATAATAGAGTTAGATGAAGGACCAAGGCTTACTGCTCAGATTGTGGACTGTAAAATCGATGATATAAAAATTGGTATGAAACTAGAGTCAACATTCCGTAAAATACAACAGGATGGATATATTGGTGCTATCTACTATGGGTATAAATTTAAACCTTTAGAGGATAAAAAATGAATATAAAAGATGCTCTCTCTGAAAAAATAGCTGGGGAGATAACACTTAGTCCTAAACCTGGTCAAACTATTCGTAAATGGCGTAGTATTTTTGGTATTAGTCAAACTGATCTCGCTAAATATTTAAAACTTTCACCTAGTGTCATTAGCGACTATGAATCAGGTCGTCGTAAATCCCCTGGTATACAGACAGTTAAACGAATAATTGAAGCATTTATTGAAATCGATGAAAAACATGGTGGAAAGGTTTTACATCAATATGATTCTATGATTGAGACACAGGAAGGTATACTTGAAATCATGGAGTATCCTTTTACTATACCAGCTGAACGTTTTATCAAAGAGATAGAGGGCAAGGTTTTAACTACTAACGAGCTGGGTCTTAAAAAAAGTGTGAAAGGTTTTACTCTTGTTGATAGTGTTAAAACTATTGAAACACTTAATTCAGGTGATTACAACCGTCTTTATGGTTGGAGTACTGAACGAGCTATTGTTTTCACAGGTATACGTTATGGCCGTAGTCCTATGATTGCTATTCGTGTACATCCTGTTAAACCAACTGTTGTTGTGTATCATAGACCTGGTTCTGTTGATTCTCTTGCTATTAAACTCGCTGATCGTGAAAACATACCATTGGTAGTTACTAATCTCCCACTTGAGGATTTGAAGAAAAGACTTGTGAAACTTGGCGAGGGGGAATAAATGGATTTAATGGGTCTTTGTAGTATCTGTGGTAGACCAGGTGCTTTACATACTTGTAGTTTATGTGGACGGCTTGTTTGTGATAATTGTTTTGATAGTGTCTATAACGTTTGTAATATTTGTAAAACAGGAAAACAATAAAACTATTTCACTTAATTTTTTTTGAAGAATTAAAAAGAAAGAGATATATACAGTTATAATAATTCATGTAGAATAAGGGAGGAAAAATATTATGTCTGTTAAATGTAGTAAATGTGGAGCTGATATACCTGAGGGTGCTACGTTTTGCCCAGCATGTGGATCGCCGGTATCAACAATGCAACAGCAACAACCTTTTACACAGCAGAAGGCTAACTCTAGCAGTCAGGATTCTCTTAAGGGACTTGCTGATACGGTTTTTTCAAAATTCATCATCATGCTTGGTGTATGTATTGGTGTATTAATAGCTTGGATTGGAAAGATACTTACAACGTTCTATATTGGAACAGCTGCAAACGCGGGTAATGTACTTCATTCAATAGGCTTCGCTGGAGTTGGTTTATTATTGTTTGGAGGGGGATTTCTAAATAAGGATATAGATAAGTATGTTAGAATGGGAATGGTTATTATTGGTGGTTTCATTTTAGTTTATTCATTGACTCCGTTGAGTTTTTCTTTTAACATACCAACGAATCTACCTTATGGTTACTAAAGAGTGAGACTATATCCTTTTTTTCTATTTTTTTTATGAATAGTGTAGATTATATGTAAAATTATGAAAGTTTTGTTTTAATTGTTACAGTTTTATCAAGTATGTTTGTTCTTTTTGTTTGTTAAATTTTTTTCCATTTTGACAGTTTTACACGAAATCTTTAAATAGAATTAATGATAAAGTATATCGTGATAGGTTGTAGTGTTAGGATAAAAAAAGGTAGGTGAGGAGAAAAAAATGATAAAAAAGAAAGGTAAATACCTTCTAATAATTAGCATACTAGTTGTAGCTTTTATGATAACAACCTCTTTTGGATCTGCTCTTGAAGCATATGTCACTGAAGATAGCAGTATTGTTTCTTCAGAAGACAAAAATGTCACTCTATCACAAGAAAAGATAGATGAAGCAGGTTCTGAGTTGATTGATGAACTTAAAGATTATCAACAGGATTTCGAAGCAGCTTTAGATGCTGCTTTAGATACCTCTGCATCTACAGATGAAATCACTGAGACTTTTAAGGAGAATCTAATAAATAAATATCTGTCTGATGAAGATAGTGCAGTAAGCGACACCGCACTAGTTGATGAGAAAAGTATAATAGATAATAAAGAAATAGTTGAACAAGATAAAATCACAAAAGAAGATA
>QMTJ01000243.1 GCA_003651045.1 Thermoplasmata archaeon
CAATAGAAAAAATAATGTAAACAAAAATTATAATACCAATAACTGGTAATATCTTCTTCAACTGACTAAATCTCATACTAACTTTTTTCTTTATTTAAAAAAAAAGATTATAACACTTTTCTTTTAAATCACCAGTGAAACTTAGAAAATTTAATAATTCAAAGAGGTCATATCTCAAAGGTGAATAAAATAAAAAAATTATCACCTGAAGAAATCGCAGAATTACCTTTTTTTGAACTAAACGCGTATCTCAAAAACACAGTTCATACAAGGGGGGGTTAAAAGCTACTGATAAATTTATTCAAATGACAAATATAAACGATGATAAAAAAATATTAGATGTAGGATGTGGAATCGGGAAAACTACTTGCTACATCGCAAAAAAAATACAAATGTGAAGTAGTAGGCATCGATATTAATAAAACTTTTATCGATCAAGCTAAAAAACTAAGTAAAAAAAATGAAGTTAAAAGGCAATGTTGAATTTTTAAAAGTAGATAGTATTTTTGATCTTCCTTTTGAAAACGAAACCTTTGATGTAGTCGTATCAGAAAGTGTATTCTCTTATATAAAAAACAAAGAAGAAGTACTAAAAGAACTTAACAGGGTTACAAAAAAAAACGGATGCATAGGGATAAATGAAGATATCATATTAGAAGAAATGCCGGATGAGTTATATCAGAAATTCGACAGAATATTTTATCCCTTATTTAAATTCGAAATAATTAAACTTTTAACATTACCTCAATGGTTGAATATTTTTAAAAGATGCGGTATTAATAATGTAGAATACTCCGTAAATAAATTACCTAGTTTTTCTCCCTTAGATGGATTTGTAGAAGTACTGTATTTTCCATTTGTAGTTAAAACATGGTTAAAAATAATATATTTATCTACAATTAATGCAGAGTTGAGGAAAAGATTTCTTTTATTCGCTGACATATTTGATAAAGAACTAAAAAAAGAATACCTGAGATACCATGGTTTCTGTATTTTTGTTGGAAAGAAAACATGAATAGTTAAAAAAATATCTAATTTTTTACCAGAAATGAGCTTGAAACATTGCTGCAATAAAAGGATAAAAACCTAGTTTTAATCTTTTTTTAAGTCTTTCAATGTTATAAAAGTTATCCCAGTTATATTCTTTAGTTATCCTCCATGTTTCAGACATAAATTTTTCTACAGGTATATTATTTTTAAGTTTGTAAACCAATTCTCCTTCATTATATTTAACCCAATTTTTCGTGATGATTCTCCCTTCTTTCTCCATTTTGTTAAAAAGAGATGTCCCGGGGAAAGGAGTTAATGTATTTGTTTCAAATATCTCTATACCCCATTCATTCACTGCTTGGTGTGTTCTGTTGTACAGGTCTAATGTTTCCTCGTCGAAACCAAAAATAAACGATCCAGATACAGCCATTTTATACTCATGTATTTTCTGAACCACTATAGGGTATTCCTCTACCTTGTTGGTTTTTTTTCCTAACTTGTCAATGATTTCCTGTGACATTGTTTCAAATCCTACATACCACAAAATACATCCTGCTTCCTTCGCGAGTTTCAAAAATTCATCGTCTCTCCCTAAAACGTCTGTGTTGCCGCAGCAGCAAAATTTTTTACCTAGTCCTTTCATCTCGTTAAAGAGGTTTTTACTATATTCTGGATCTAATGTTAATGATGCATCTAAAAAAAACAAGAATTTTTGAGGAATTGATTTTATTTCTTCTATTACGTTTTCAATAGGTTTTTTACGAAGTGTTGTGCCTTCAAAGACGGGGACTCTGCAGAATTCGCAACCAATAGGACATCCACGTGTAGCCTGTATCTGTGCGATGGGGAATAAACTGTTTCCTATGTTTCTTTTTGCTGCAGGGATTAACCTTGGATCAATAGGTGTTTCTTGTTTGTAAAACGGTTTTAACCCCCCGTTCTCATAATCTTTTAAAAGCTGAGGCCATATAAGTTCCGCCTCGCCTATTACTACACTATCAGCATGTTGTTTAGCCTCCTCTGGTAACGCTGTTGGGTGATATCCACCTAGTACTACGGTTTTACCACGACGACGAAACTCATCAGCGATCTCATATGATCTGTTTGCGTCTAATGTGTTAAAATAAATACTGACTATGTCACATGTTTTGTTGAAATCAATTTTTTCATGTCTTTCATCTATAATCTCAATTTTCCATTCTTTAGGTGTTACAGCAGCCAACTGCAGAACTTGAAGATTAGGGAAAAAAAACAGTTTACGACTTATCCTACCCCATCGAGTTTGTATAATAGAAGCAACATGTGGTTGTATAAATAAGATTTTCATGTAATCTTTTCTCTCTTAAAATGTTTTAGTTGAATTCTTGTTAACACTATTATACTTTTTAACATTTATTTTTTTTGTTATAAACTACTCTAAAAATATAATAAGAGAAGTTTTTTATTAAGGGGATGAAACCTTGAATGTTTTTATGTTGTCTATTACATCCAGCAGGAGTTTCTAGAAATCTTTAAGGCTTATAGTGCCGTAG
>QMTJ01000244.1 GCA_003651045.1 Thermoplasmata archaeon
CACGGGGAAGTCTGCAGAGGCGGATGTCTAGGGATGTCCCTAGGTTTAACAGGTAAACCATTTAATAACTCATATTGTTTCTATAAAATAGAAGAAGAAAAAGGTTTGTAAATTCTTTTTTTACATATGAAAGAACAAAGTTTTTATATATTTTAATAAACAATTAAAAAGTGATAAATGTAAAAAATTGTTATTATTATAACAAAGTTTTGTGGGATTATTATAACAAAGTTTTGTGGGATTGTGACAAAACATTTTTATAAGATATCTCGATTATATTCTATCCAATGAATAAAAAAATGCATGTTGAACCAGCAGATGTTTACAAATCTGGAGGAAAATATGGTACTATAAGTCCAAAAGACATATACAAATCGGGAGGACGTTATGGTACTATAAGTCTAAAAGACGTGTATAAATCTGGTGGATATTACGGTACAATCAGCCTAAATGACTTCTAAACACTAACATTCTGATAGAAGGTATACCATAAAAATTCAAAAAAAATAACTTTAAAATTCTTTTATTTTTTTGGTTCGCTAAAATGATATCTACTCTAATGTAAATACAAACTTAAGTACCAAAAATAACATATGGTAGAAATATGACAAAAAAATAAGACAAAATATATACCTTGGCAGGTGGTTTGGGAGACAACTCTTAGATGTAATTTGAATTGTTTACACTGTGGATCTGCTGCTGGAAAGGCGAGGCCTAATGAATTAACTACTGAGGAAGGGGTTAAGTTAATTAGAGATCTCTCGGAGATAGATGCAAGAGAAGTATGTTTCATGGGTGGTGAACCTTTTCTTCGTAAGGACTGGTATGAATTGGGTAAGGAAGTTAAAGAACAGGGTATGGAGTTTTTAGTTATTTCAAATGGTTTTAATATAAACAAAGATATAATTTCTAAGTTAGTTAAACTTGAGCCTTATGCTGTTTCTACTAGTCTTGATGGTGGAACTGCAAAAACACATGATTATATAAGAGGTAGAAAAGGCTCTTTTGATAAAGTTATGGAATATATTGATTTATCACTTGATGCGAATCTACCAACAACTGTCATTACAACTGTTAGTAAATTAAATGTTAAAGAACTACCTATGATTAAGGATATGATTTTGAATAGATCTATAGCATGGCAGATTCAAGTAGCTACACCTCATGGTAGATTTACAAGGGATCTTGCTTTATCAAGAGAAGAATACTACGAGTTAGGTAAAACAATAGCAGGTTTCCAGAAAGAATATTCAAGGAAAGAACTCCCAGTGATCGGTGCACATGGGCTTGGCTATCATTCAAAATACATACCCTGTCTTGGTCTCTATCCTGAGTTTAGAGGTTGCCAAGCAGGTGTAACTATTTTAAGTATTAGAAGCGATGGAGCCGTAACAGGATGTCTTGCTACACAGGATGAATATATCGAGGGAAACATTAGAGAAAGAAGTATCATCGACATTTGGAATGACCCAAATGCTTTCTCATATAACCGTAAATGGAAAAAAGAATACCTTGGTGAAAACTGCAGAGACTGTAAACACGGGGAAGTCTGCAGAGGCGGATGTCTAGGGATGTCCCTAGGTTTAACAGGTAAACCATTTAATAACTCATATTGTTTCTATAAAATAGAAGAAGAAACAATATGTAAAAAAATATTTATTTTAAAAATAAAAAGTTATACATAGCAAAAATTGTTACTATTATCACAAAATTTAACAAAATTGTGACAAAAAATTTTTATACTATAACAGTTATTTATATAGATATATGAATAAAAAAGAGCATGTTGAACCAGCAGATGTTTACAAATCCGGAGGAGCATATGGTACTATAAGTCCAAAAGACATATACAAATCTGGAGGAGCATATGGTACTATAAGCCTTAAAGATTTCTAGAAACTCTGCTGGATGCAACAGATAACATAAAAAAACCTTCAAGGTTTCATCCCTTTAATAAAAAACTTCTCTTATTATATTTTTTAGAGTAATTTATAACAAAAAATAAATGTTAAAAAGTACAATAGTGTTAACAAGAAGTCGAGTAAAACATTTTAAGAGAGAAAAGATTACATGAAAATATTATTTATACAACCACATGTTACTTCTATTCTACAAACCCGATGGGGTAGGATAAGTCGTAAACTGTTTTTTTTCCCTAACCTCCAAATTCTGCAGTTGGCTGCTGTAACACCTAAAGAATGGAAAACTAAGATTATAGACGAAAGACATGAAGAAATTGATTTTAATGAAACATGTGACATAGTCAGTATTTATTTTAACACATTAGACGCAAACAGATCATACGAGATCGCTGATGAGTTCCATCGTCATGGTAAAACAGTAGTACTAGGTGGATACCATCCAACAGTATTACCAGAGGAGGCTAAACAACATGCTGATAGCGTAGTAATAGGCGAGCCGGAACTTATATGGCCTCAGCTTTTAAAAGATTATGAGAACGAGGGGTTAAAACCGTTTTACAAACAAGAAACACCTATTGATCCAAGGTTAATCCCTGCA
>QMTJ01000034.1 GCA_003651045.1 Thermoplasmata archaeon
AGGTGAAACAATTATAGAAGAACTCTATGCATTTAAAGATAAAAGCGGTAGAGACCTTGCATTGAGACCAGAACTCACTGCACCGGTTATACGTTTATACGTTGACAAACTCCAAATGAAGCCCAAGCCTTTAAAACTTTTTTATTTCGGAAGTTGTTTTAGATACGATCGACCACAGAAAGGAAGATACCGAGAGTTTACACAAGCTGGATGCGAACTTATAGGTACTGATACCCCTGAAGCATATGCTGAACTCATTGCTTTAGCATATACATTACTAAAAAACGTGGGTTTAAAAAACATTAAACTCAATATCGGAAACCTTACTGTTTTATCAACTATATTTAAAAAAATTGGTTTAACAAAAGACCAGCAAAGATACATTATACCATTGATTGATAAAGCATTATTCGAAGAGCTCTACTCAGCCTTACAAGATTTCAACATTGAAAACACAAAGATAACTGATTTCCTAGAAATACTTCAAACATCTGATTTAGAAAAAATAAAAAAATATATTATGGAAGATGAAACAGTTTCAAAAGAATTAGACAAACTTGAAGACATATTTGATTTACTTAATAATTGTTTCAAAATTAAAAACTATCAAATCAAAATGAGTATTGTACGAGGGCTTGACTATTATACAGGTTTAGTCTTTGAAATAGAAGCACCAATGTTAGGTGCAGAAAAACAACTCTGCGGTGGCGGTGCATATGAACTTATCTCACTATTTGGTGGTAAAGATACACCTACTGCTGGTTTCGCAGTTGGTTTCGATAGGACTATTCTTGCATTAGAAACCGAGGGGCAGGAATTCCCGTTACCTGGTGTTGATGTATATGTTATACCAGTAAATAGAGAGATGGTAAAAAAAACACTTGAGATAACACAGTTGCTTAGAGAAAAAGGTTTATCAGTTGATGTTGATCTACTACGGAGAGGACTGAGTAAGTCACTCAAATATGCAAATTCTTTAAATGCTTGGAAAGCTGTTATTGTGGGGCCTGATGAACTGAAAAAAAATGCTGTTACGTTACGTGATTTAAAAAGTGGTGAGCAAAAAATAGTTAAAATTAAAGAATTACCAGATACTATCTTCTAATTTAACTATTTATATTTTTCATATAAAATTTATATATTTCTGTAGTAAATTTTATAAAGGCGAATGCTTTAGTTTAACCGATAAAAGTATATGGGAGGTAAAAAATTTAATGAAAAAAATTACAACTGTTTTTATAGCAATGGTTTTGTTATTGAGTGCTGTATCTATAGCTAATGCTATAGATGTACCTAATGGTGGAATTCAGGAAATACCTTCTCCGCCAGTTGCTGATGCTGGTGGACCGTATAGTGCAAATCTTGGTGCACCTGTGTATTTTGATGGTTCAGGTAGTAGCGATCCAAATAATGATATTGTCTCGTATAGTTGGGACTTCGGCGACGGGAGTAGTGGATCAGGTAAATATGTTACACATACATATGATGCTGCTGGTGTTTATAATGTTACATTAACAGTTACAGATGATGATGGTTTTTCAGATACAGATGATACAACTGCGACTATAACATATACTCCTCCGTCTATAACAGACGTCCATGCTGATCCGAATCCCACATGGCTTGAAGCTTCTGGGTGGGGGTGGACAACTATTTATGTTACAGTCAGTGATGGCATCCCGGATTTCACCTATACTTTTTACTATAATGGTAATACTGCTAGTGAGGTAACGTCTGAACGTTCAACTAGTAAAAACATTGGTTTTGATACACCAGGGAATTATACTGTGACTGTTACAGTTGAAGATGGCAATGGTTACAGTGATCAAGAACAGATAACCGTTACAGTTTTAGAGGATTATTTTGAAGTTGATGCTAATGGTCCATATTATGGTCATCCTGGTACTCCTGTGGAGTTCCATGGTGATTATGAGTATACTCCAGGGGAGATGGTTTCTACTACATGGTATTTTGGTGATGGAGAAACCGCTTATGGAGAAGATGTAACACATACGTATGATGAGGAAGCAACCTTTGATGTAACCTTCGAAGTTAGAAAACTCGGTTCGAGTTATATCGGAACAGATACCACGACATCAATAGTTAAAGAACTAGATTTACAGGTTGATACTCCATCTCAGGCACCAGCATTAACAGAAGTAACCTACAATATTGAAGCAATTAATGCTTTTGGCGGTCAGGTAAAGTATGATATAACCTTTGGAGATGGAGAAACCACTACGGTTTATGGTGGAGATTCTATATCTGTTACTCATACATATGAAAATGAGGGTGTTTATGATTTCAATGTTGTTGCTACTGATCTGATTGATACTACTCCACCTTATCATAATGCACAGGTCTCTAAAACAGGTGTTATTCAGATTACACCCGCTGGTCTTTATCCTGACGCAGGTGGACCATATGACGGGTTTGAAGAAGATGAAATACAGTTTGACGGTAGCGGGAGTTACTATACTAATGAGTACCCTATTGTATCATATGAGTGGGATTTTGGTGATGGAACCACTGGTACAGGTGTTACCCCAGTACATTCCTATGAACAGTATGGAAACTATACTGTTACTTTAACAGTTATTAATAGTATCGGGCAGAAAGCAAGTGATACCTCAGAAGCTATAGTATATGAAAAATATAGTGGCTTAGTAGCTGATGCGGGTAAACCATATGTTGGTGTTGTTGGTCAACCAGTACAGTTTGATGGTTCAAATAGTAACAATGCACTTAGTTATAAATGGGATTTTGGTGATGGAACCACCGGTACAGGTGTTAAACCAAAGCATGTTTATAACGCACCTGGTGAATACACAGTCACATTAACAGCTAAACGTTTACTAAAAAAAGCAGTGGATATAACAACTGTTAAAGTTTTCCCTGCTGATGAAACACCGTCTCAGGAGTACGCATATGGTGGATGTTTCTATCAAGGAAATGTGAATGAAACATTAACATTTAACTCTTATAGTAGAGGTGATTTTGTAGAATACATCTGGGATTTTGGAGATGGAACAACAGCTACAGGTAAAACCGTTACGCATTCGTATGACAAAAAAGGATCATATCTTGTAACGTTAACTGCAAAGGATAAAAAAGGAAACGAGTATAGAGACGTGTTACATGCTGATGTTGAAAGGTCTTTAACGTCTTTATATGATTTTCTTACGACATTTGGTGTCAGTGCAGGTGGTGGTGTACTAACAGGTTTCTCGGTTTATACTAGATTATATGACCCAGATACAGGTTTAGAGATTGAAAGAACTACACCAGTTAGTGGTTTTCCTGTTTCTGTTGATGTAAACAATGACGGTCAGAATGATATAACGATTTCTAGAGATTCCAAGCTTGGTATCGATAGGTCACAGTTTTCAAATCTTTGGGTTATCGTTTTTAGAAATCAATGGCAAATCCAGCAGTTGACAAATGTTATACCAGAGGATTTCGATTTTGAAATAGATATACAGTTTTCATTAGCCGACTGGGTTTTAAATATTGTCGGGAGTGATATTGAGGATAACCTCTTCCGTGTAGGTTATCATTCAGCAGCTGGTGAAATGATGCCTACTAGGATTACTTTGAAACATACGTTTGTACCTTATCTAATTCGCCATATTCTCCATGTACAACCTGATAAAACATTCCCTGAATATTGGTCGGCTATGGATGTAGCTGGTGTCGGTCCAGATGATTCACTTAGTTTGGTTGCCACTTTCTTTGTTGTTAAACCAAGTTCAATTATTGAGAAAAAATTATCTGTGCATTACGATCCTGTTGTTACTTCTATAATGCAGTACCGACGTGGTAAATACAAAGGAAGTTGGATTAGAGAATTTGGTTTTGCACGTACACAACAATCCATTATCAAGTTTACTTATTCTAAAAAAGAAAATGAAGATAAATGGGCTAATGTAAGTTTCCTTATAGATAGACCACGTGAGATGACGTTTAAGTTAGAGATAACACCTTTAGCAGCGGGTGGTGGAATCGTTGAATACCATAGTAGTCAGTTACTTGATATGATCTTATTCGCTGAAAGCTATGATGAACAACAACAGAAAACCACGTATTTCTATGTAAAAAACCTTCCAACTGATATAGTTGTTGAGTGGAATCCTAATCCAAAAGATGGTTATATAGATGCTTCTACGTCTACATATAAAGATCTTGATATTGGTTTAACAGATAATCTGGATGAAAACCTTGCTACTTGGAAGATTAATGTTTCAAATCTTCCAGAGCATATACATCTTGAATGGGATATCTCAGTAGCTGGTCAGATAAGTTTGTTAACTGAAAACACTGGTGCACTATCTTTGGATTATTTTGGCTGGAATAGAGAACAAATGAGGACTATAAATTTCCATGTAGATACAGAGGAGGATATTGATGTAGCTGCAGCATGGGATTTAGAACAAGGATGGTTTAAACTCACGAGGAGTATAACTTTGATTAATTTCTTGTTTTCTGTGCATCAAGAACCACAAGGTAAAAACAAGGAGTTAATAGTTGAACTCACAGGTTCTCTATCTATTAAACCAAGTGAAGAAGGTTTAACTATTGATTTCAATGATTTTGAAAACGGTAGGATAACTATTACGCGAGGAGCATCAAACATAGCGTTCTCTGCCGGTGCAACCATTATCCAAGGTAATCCTGCTGAGCCTGATTTCCTAGTTGGAGTTGAGGCTATAACGTTATCTGCTGGGGCAGATGAAACGGAAATTACAATACAATGGGATGACACACCTCGTTTCAGAGTTGATGTTTCAACAGGTGCAGGTATAAGTTTTGATATTCAAAACTTTAGCATGGAAAACAGTTCAAGTGGTTTTACTATGTTTATAGGTTCTCTATCAGCTGGTGTATCAGCAGATGGAAATGGTTACGCTGAGATAACCTGGGATGACTCAGAGAGTAAACTAGGTATAGGTGGCGGTGGCGGTAGCGCGTTGTTTAGAGTAAAAGATTTCAGTACAACAGTTCCAGCTCTTAGTTTATCTATGAGTATAGGTCTCTTTGAAATACAAGGTTCTGCTCATGCTGATATATACCTCAATAATCAAGGATTTGATGTTTCTGCAGAGGCATCAATTAACCTTGAAAACCTGAGTATAAACACTTCAGAGTTCTTACTTAGTGTTGGTAAGTTTTACCTGGGTGGAAGTGGACAAGGATATATTAGAAAAATAGATAACCATGTAGAAATACAAGGTTCTGCAGAGTTTGACGTGGGATATGTATACCTTGAAACATCTGATTCAACTATTGAAATCAATGGTTTGCTACATATTGGTATAAATGGTGGAAAAATAGTTTTTGATAAACAACATATAGAGTTCCAGGGGACAGGTGAGATAAATCTACAAAACTGTGAATTTATTATAGAAGGAGAACATATACAAACAAATGGTTATTTTGATTTAAACGTTCAATCAGGAAACATAGGGGTATACTGGGGGGATGTTATAAAGATAACAGCTGATGCCCAAGGTGATTGTAGATTAGACGTAGAAGACTTCTTACTGAGTTTTGGTAATATAACAATAACTTCTGAAAACATAACACTATATGGTACAGGGTATATGGAGATTAGAACAGATGAAGTAGATAATAACCAATTTATCTTCTCTACAGATATAGACGCGGGTTTCTCTGTAGAAGTCTTTGAAATCATCATAAACACCAACTTCGACATGAAATTTGATGAATTCTACATAGACGGTGTTGGTTCAGCGACAATACAATGGGGTGAAGAGATCGATATGGCTGGTGATATCTCATTTGGGCTTTCAGGTTTCTATGTCGAATACAATGGCAAGGTCGTAGAGATCCAAGGGTCTATAGCTCTAGACGGAGTGGATTGTTATCTACATCTAAGTAAAGGTCATCTACAGATAGGAGGTGTACCTTCTGTGTATCTCGACTGTACATTTATCATAGAAGGCGATGTGATAGTTATAACTGGTGACTTTGATGTAGAAGCTTCATCCGGATATATTGATTTAACCTGGGATTCAACACAGGGAGCTAATATAACATTAGAAGCATCTGCTAAGCTAACAGTGACTAACTTAGAGTTAATATATCATGATCTAACAATAACCTCTGATAGTGCATCATTAGATGTCACAGGAGGTTATTTTGGAATCTCCTGGAACAAAGGGTTGAAACAACTTGACATACAAGGAGATGTAGCGTTTACACTTCAGAATCTCCTATTAACATATGCATCCGATGTAGAAGCTTTTCTCTCGTTGTTCTCAGTTGGTGGCAGTGGACAGTTTCATGTTGACGAAGATCATTTATACGGTGATGCAACTGGTTTCTTAGATCTTGACGAACTTAACTTCACCATACCTTCTCTTTATATATACGTGGGTGTATTTGGTGTCACAGGGACTGGTGAAGGAACTGTTTCATGGGATGACAAACTTCATCTATATGGCGATGCTGATTTTGGTTTAGAAAACCTAATACTTGATTCAGATACAATTGATGCAACACTTAGTGGTTCCCTTTATGTTGATGCAAATGGATATGTAGATCTAGCACCGGGTTTTATAGAAATGAGTGTCACTGGTTCTGTAGATTTCGGTGCAGGTGGCATGTTCATTATAAATGGAGAAAAAACAACTATAGGTGGGTTGTACGAACTCAGTAGCGGTAATGGAGTTATCAGAATCAATGGTACAGGTGATACAGATTTTAAACTTGACTTCATCGCTACAGGTGGACCAACGTTGACGGTTACTTCGTTCTATTTTGATCATAAGAAATGGAATCTAACCTCTGATACACTAATCGTATCAACAGAGGGTGGTTTAATAGTTCATATTGACAAAGGCAACAAGGTATTCAACCTAAGCGGTGGTGTTGATTTCTCATTTACAAACGCTATTATCAAATATGAAAATGAGCCTATACTTACAGCTGATCTCTTAGGTTTTGGCGGCGGTGGGAGTTTCGAAGTAGAGGCAAAGACTGTTACAACAGCGAAACTGGATGTTAACTTAAACATTCTCTCAGCTGATGATTTATACTTTGAACCACCAGATTCTTGGGGTTGGAAGATAGATTATATTTCTATAGGGTCTCTTAGTCTCGATACTAGTGGTTATGCTTCTCTCTCCGTGGTTAGATCCACGACAGGTAAATTCCTTATCTCTGGTGGTCTTATTGCTTCAATAAGTTTGAGTGATCTCGAGGTACTTATTCCTCATGCTTCCTCTAGCTATAGACGTTTGTTTTTGAGTGTCGATAGTTTCTCAGGTGATGGTGGTTTCACAAGTAAACTTGGTAACTTTAATAACGAGCCGAAGATTGAGTTTAAAATATTTGGTTCCGCATCTGTCTCAAACTTCCAGTTTGACTTTGGTGAAACCAGCGACCCAAGAGAGTGGCATGCCTCAGTTGGTAGTGCATCAGGATCAGCTGATCTATGGATACAAGTATGGGGTAATCAAAAATGGTACTGGTTTAACGGTAGCGCTGCTTTTAGTGTAGATAATGCTTATTTAAACTATGACACTTTAGGGTATGATTATGATAGCGTTGTTACTCTTGATAGCCTTAGTTTCACTGGTGAAGGTTACGCCAAGTTTTTCCTTAGAACCGTTGGATCAGAGAAACCCTATCTTAAAATAGGTGGAAATGCTTTGATTGATCTCGATGATCTCTACATAGGTGCTGGTGTCGGTGGTTCAGATACAAAAGAAGTCACCATATCTGATCTTTATTTCAACGGTAACGGTGAACTCTATAGTAAATGGGATACAGGGTACCTTAAGCTAGATGGTGATATTGATGTTCAATATAACATGGATATGAGCACTACAAACTATGGAACATGGCATGCAGATGGCAACATTGATGGTGATGCAACGTTGGAGGCATACTGGGATAGTTCAGAACAAACAGGGCATGCTGATCTTACTATAAACTCACCTGGTGACATTACACTTCTAAACATTGTACATGATGATTTAACGTTGAATATAGGTTCACTTCAGCTAGACTCAGGGAGTATCACATTCGAATGGGATCGTGGAGACATTGGGTATTTCAACATTTTAAACAGTGGAGTAAACGCGAATATGGATTTATGTAAAATCGTTTACCCGCCGAACCAGTTTGAATTCAAAGTTGGAACCATAGAACTCAGAGATGGAAACACATACATAAACTGGCAGAAAAACACGAGTACAGGTTTCGTACATGTAAACAATGGAATCACATTTGATGCAGATCTCATCAAAGTTAAATGGGGAGATAAATCTGTTGAATTAGGGGATTTCGAACTAAAAACCGGGGAGTTCAGACTAGAATGGGATACCAGTGACTCATCCTACAAAGAAGTAAAAATAAAAAACGGTATACCTAGTTTAAGAGGTGGATGTACATTCATAGATGGAAGCCAAACATGGACTCTCTCTGTTTTACAATTTGAACATGATTACTCAAAAACTATAACATTTGGATGGTACAAAGACGGTAGCAGTGTAATAGGAGTATACCTGGATACAGGTGGTATTAGTTTATCAGACTGGGTAGAGTTCCAAACAACTGATGGAAACAGTGGTAAAAAACTAAAGATTTCAGGGCCAAAAGCAGAAGATTTTTTCATCAAAAAAACCAATGACAAACTAAAATGGGGTGGACATCTACAACTTGGGAACTACCTACAGTATTCGAAACTTGTAAACGGAGCATGGCAGAGTATAGAAGCAGAATGGAACATTGACAT
>QMTJ01000245.1 GCA_003651045.1 Thermoplasmata archaeon
AAGTAGAATACTTTGCTCAGCAGGTATCGACTCAGGTAAAGTAGAAACAGAGATTGTGTAAAAATAAAAAATAGCGAGCGATGGAGCTATTAAACCGACAATTAAAAACAATAGAGTAAGTTTCCTACTGATACGCGAGAGAAACAAGTTTTTAAAACTGAATTTTTTAATATCCAATCAATTTACTCCTCCATACTCTAAAGGAAACTTTTTTTATTTTTACTCTCTTAGTATCAACTCGATTCTTTCGATTAAATCTGAAACACTAAATGGTTTCTGAAAGAAATCAACGATGTTATCCTGCGCGCAGAGGCCTTTTTTCCGTGCATCAGAGATACGTACTACGCTCATAAAAGCGATTTTGATATCTTTTATTTGTTTAACAACCTCGCTCACAGGTGTACCTGGCATCATTATATCAAGTAATATAAGATCAGGTTTTTCTTCACGTATTTTTCTTAAACAATCATCACCATCAACAGCTTCTATTACTCTGTAACCGTTTACTTCAAGGATCATTTTAACGCTTTCACGTATGTCCTCCTCGTCGTCTACAACCAATATGGTTTTCGGCATTTTTTCTAACCCTCTAAATTTTTTTTCTTTTTTTTACTATAACTTTTTTTGTTCGAGAATTAGAATTTAAATATTTTTTTAGATTGCTAAATCCCATCTCGTAGGTTTTTTCTGTTTTTTTGAATAAATTATTCATGTATAAAGTTTTGGTTTTTTTAGTTGCTCCTGTATAAAGATAAAGGAGTATGTCTTGTTTTTTTCCAATTTTTTTTGACATTTTGTCATTTTTGGTATTTTCCCAAGAAATCTTTAAATAATATTCGTGACAAAAGTTAACAAGATACCTGGTAACATAGAAGAGGTGGATAGAAGATGAAAAAAACACTCAAAAAAACAATTAAAACCTTGGTTTTCTTCATATTCACACTCCTCCCATTCATATACGCAACACACACAATAGGTATAAATCTATTCTTGGACTCATTTGAGAAACCTGATTGCTACCTATATCTACAAAACAATGGAAACTACCTAATCATACAGAAAGCATCTCATCCAGATTTTTCTCTCAAAAAAGGAGATATAATACTCTTTTGGGAAAACGGTGACATAAACTATGATAAAATAAATCAGGTAACAGGTATAGGTACATGGAAAAAATACTATATACAGGATAAAAACAACAGCTCCCTTGGGGAAAAACCTATATACAGAGGACAAATCATAGGTAAAATCATAAAAATCACAAATAGCAACTTGTACACTGAGGTTTCAATGAAAATATGGGAAGTCGCGATTCATAATTTAAACATTAAAACTTTAATGTAAAAAAATTATAACAGATTTTTATCAATATCCTCTGAGACACCACTAGCCGTTAACAACTCTTTCAATGCTTTATGGTAATCATTAGGTTTAGCCTCTATTAACTTTTTAGCATAATCCTTCAGAAAAGAACCATACTCTATCTCCATCTGAGAATACTGCCATTTTTTATCTTCACCTTTACCAAGAGCTAATAAAAACGCATAAGCAACAGAACGCCCTTTAGGTGTATCTGGTCTTTTCTTTATCACTAAAAGCGCTTCTTTCACTCCAAAACCTTTATAAGTCCTTGCAATCTCATCTGCAAAACCTGCTAATGTTGGTAACGATTTATAACGCGGAAGTTGAGACAAAATTTTTTGCCTCTCCTTATAGTTAAAAACAAGCCTTAGTATATTAGAAGGTGTATCATCTAAGGAGTAAAATTTCTCTGCAACAGTTTCATCCTTGATAATAGATTTAATAGCATCAAACCCATAGCTCTCCCAGAGATACTCTAATATTTTATTAGGAGTTGCATTGCTGAATACAACAGGTTCATTAACCTTTTCAAGCATGATTTTTAAACCCTCTCTCTCATACTCATCTGGTTTTAACGCATTGATAAAACCATCAACATCCTCACCATATGAAACACCATCAAGCATCAAAATTTTTTCACCTGATTCTTTTATTGATTTCTCCCACTGCTTTATATTAGCTCTAATGAAATCATAATCTGTTATTTCACCGGAGAGATACTCATTTATCTTATGTACCTGCTGACCAGTTTCACCTTTTTTTATAACTCCACCTACTACATCTATAGAGAAATCATCTGATACATCTGGCTCTATCAAGTATTTGGTGATATCAAAAACTGTATTTCTTAACTTAGCACAGTTTTCACATACCGCGATTATAAGACCCGCAGATTTCCAATGAATCCATAGATAGTTTCTCTTAGAAGGTTTTTTGTTTCTAGCAACCTCTACTTCAATATCTCCACAGGTTGCTACATTATCTTTATATTTTAAACCTGTTTTTTTTATTATGAAATTAATAAAATCTTTAGGCGGGTTTGGTTTTAAACCAGTAGAAACATAACCATTATCCCATGAGTAAACATGTAAACGTTTTTTTAAAGCAACATCTTTTATACCCATCAACCGCAGGATAGGGTTATCAAAATA
>QMTJ01000035.1 GCA_003651045.1 Thermoplasmata archaeon
AAACAACAAACTATTTTCACATCCATTATTGTTTTATCAGGATCCCTACCCCATAAAGGAAGACAGGGAGCGGAGTTTGAATGCGCGTCAAGGTATTGACTATTTCATGGAAGACTGGATGAGTTATAGTGGTGGTAAACTCGATCAGATGACACTAGTTAATGTTCCCAAAAGTAAGATACCAAGTACCTGGGATGCACGGGATTATGTCACTATTTATAGTGATAACCCATTTGACATCGCTAGCGAGATAGCGTTACAAGACTGGAGTTACAGTGATACTGCTGTAGTAGCAGTAATCCAAGAGAGATTTAAAGAATCCAACTTTAAAACATCAGGAGATACAACCGGTAAGATACCTGCAAGAAAGATAAAAACTGCGCATTTTGAAGTACCTCAGACGAATCAGTTGGACCCGATATTCAATGATTTTGTAGTACCTAAAGGATATAAATATTTACGAGCACGTGTTTGGTACCCCTGTTTTTATATAAACATTGAGCTTGGTCCTTTTCAGTCTCTTTCAAATATTTCTATACCATCTGGAGACAAAGATTTACAACTTTACTGTAAATACAATGATGATTGGATGGAGGCTGCTGCTGTTTCTGAATGGAATCAAAAGTTTGGTATGGATAAAGAGATAGCAGAAACCTATGTCTATAAAAATGGAGACTGGCGTGTCGCTGTTACAGATATACCAACCAAGGGAAACAATATCGGTAGATACGGGAGTTTAACAGATATTTTAAAAAATCTTAGAAAAGTAGTTTATCAAGTTGATATAGAAATGTATCCTGGGGTTGTTATACCTATTTCAGATACACCCCCATATGGTTGTAGAGATATAAATCTTAAGTTAACATGGGGTAACCCTAATGTCAAACTTGGTTTTTCGTTGATTGGTCCAGGTGGAGAAGAAGTTCTTTCTGAGTTTAATGAGAGTAGAAAAGGATATCAGGAGATGCATCTTGATCAGCTTGGTGAATGTCTAAAAGGAGAGAACTACTCCATATGTGTGTATTCTAAAAGTGATCTCTCTCAACCTGTAAATTTCAAGGTTGAATATTCATGGGGTCAAGGGATAACTAAGGAGGAGGGGAATTCTTTATCCTCTGCCACAGAAGGAGCAGTGTTAGCATCCACGTTCAATACACCTCTATTGTATATTTCACCCCATGAGATACCAAAGAGTACAAAAAATGCACTATATAAACTGGGTGTGAAAGATGTTTATCTCATAGATGTTAATGGAGAGTTACAATCTAAGATATTAAGTGAATTAAAAGGTATTGTAAAAGTTAAAAGGTATACGATTTTGAAAGAGATATACGATGCTATAAGAGAAAAAACTAATAGTAACGATGTAGTTTTTTCAACCATAGACCCTTGGTCTTATTGGTATGTAGCAGAGATGAAACCAGCTGGTGAATACCCTGCCGCTTTGTTTATTGGCCCTGCAGCATATATAGCAGCGCATCATGGAACACCAGTGTTAATTGTGGATAATCATCCCCGTCTTTCTTCAGCGGTTGTATGGCATAACGAGTTTTGGAAAAGAGCAGCATCTCATCCAGCAGGGAATGATCCTTCTGTAGCAGAGATGTATTTAACTGGTAAAAGAGTGTATAGTTTTCTAAAAGACTATGGCTTTGATAAAAATGGAAGAGAAAAAATCATATCTGTTGCTGATCAGTATGATATTGGACCAAGCTGGGATAGAATGTTTGTAGGAGTAGCTATACCTGGAAAGTTTTTGTTTTCACCAGTTGATATAAGCTATTGGTTCGCTCGTAATGCCTTTTACCCAGGGTTGATATTTGTAAACCCTGCTATGAATCCAGATGGCGTTACGTTAATAAATGGAAGTAAAAGTGTAAGGAGGAAAGTGTTTGCTCGAGGGCCTTATGGGTTAAAAATCATTAAAAAAGAAACCAAGGAGAACTTTAAATATCCGGTTCATTTCACTTTAGCTTCTTATGAATACCGTTTTAATGAACTCTCCAGTAAATACTATGGTTTTGAGTACCAATCTGCAGATGGTTTAATACCTGGTAAAACGAGAACGCTCAACCCCATCGATCAAGGTTCTATCAAAAAATATACTGGAAAGGACGGTTGTTTTTGGCCTGATATGGATATGAGTACTGTTATGCCTTTTTATATAAAAAAAGGAGGATACAGTTGCGCATTTTGTAGTAATTTTCCAGCTACTGTTGAGAACCTAAACAAAGGAGTTATAAACTGGTATTTAGTCTCTCACGGCGGCCATCCAAATAGTGGTTTAATGATATTCTGGGATCCAACAAGAGAAGGTGCATCTAGAGGATGTATAGGGATTCCTTTACCACCTGGTGCTGCAGCTAAAAAAGAAATAAACCCATGGAGAGCCTATGACTGGTACCTAGGATCGACAGAAGATCCTGATACATTGAGTGCAGAAATACATGGTATCCTACCAGCGATACTTGGAGATCCATATATAAATGGTATATTCAGATCTGCACTCGACTGGGCGCCATCTAAAAAACCACTTAGAGACAATATAGCTAATATATTAGCAAAGATACCCGTTGTTAATAGAATTTTACCAAAATGGTTTTTGGATACTCAAGATTACAAAGATTCCCAAATATGCGGAGCGTTCATAACTACATTTGGTTACACATGGTACTCTGGATGGGCATTAGATGATGCTCTCAAAAATCTACATTCCATGTTTTTCCTCACAGGCGTATGTCTCATGGGTACTAAATACGCCCATACAGCCGTAGTTAGACATGGTTCAGTTGCCCAGGTTATAGACCCCTGGCCAACATCATGGTATGGAACAGTATGGATGCAATCCATACCACGAGATATAATACTTGGAGATACTGTCGGAGAAGCATATGTTAAAGGTTTAAGCCACGTCGGGATACTCTACATCGACAATGATGAATACACACATCAATGGTGGTGGGATACAGCAGAGAACGTCGTCTATTACGGCGACTCAAATCTTAGGACGTTTGTCCCTAGTACCAAGTATAGTGATGCAAACCATTGGGAATGGAAAGATGTACAACCGTTGAAATATGATGAAAACAACCCATTACAGATAAATGGTCACACGCCATATGGCGCCACTAGTTACCCACACACAAAACAACTTTTACCATCCTTAGAAAAGCCTCTCTTGGTAGTGATCATATTAATAACTATAATAATCATATCATTATCTGTTTTTATTTCATTGAAAAAAAAGAAAAAAACACGATAATCTAAATCTACATTTGGTAGAATCACCTAAATTAGTATAACGAATGAATAGAATAAAGTAATATCTTGTTCAGAGGAGTAGGTATCCCTTGTTTCTCAGCGAGTTCTACTATTTTACCATTAATTGAATCAATCTCAGTTGGTTTACCCTTCCGGATACTTTGTAACATAGAAGAAAAATTCTCCCTAGTATCTCTAACAACCTGCATGGTTTTTTCAAACATCTCATGAGTAGAAAGTTTTATTCCCTCCCTCACCGCTACCATGGTCGACTCCGTGCATATTTTTTCAACAATGCTTTCTAACACTGGGTTTTCAAGG
Source organism: Thermoplasmata archaeon (assembly GCA_003651045.1). GTDB lineage: Archaea > Thermoplasmatota > E2 > DHVEG-1 > DHVEG-1 > B24-G9. The sequence goes on from QMTJ01000035.1 coordinate 3,583, forward strand.
AGATAACCATTTTTACATTGGAATAACGCTGTAAGAGGGTTTATACTAGAGTTAACAATTGCTTTAACCCAGATTTCTGATAATATATCTTTACTGTTTGTTGTTTTAATACCTGCATTGTTAAAAACTGTTGCAATGGTTTTTACAACATCCGTGTTTTTTCTATCCAATGAACCAATGACTGTGTAACCTGTTCCTGTATGTATGATTACACCTGGTTGATTAAAAACAGCTGCATGTGTAGTGACTCCTGCGAGTATTCTCTCTCGTTTAACTACTTTTGAAATTTTTTCAATATTGTCAAGACCGTTTTGCAGGGATAAAACAAAGGTATCCTTATCTATTATGTTTTTAGCATGGTTCATCGCATCCATGGTATCATAGGATTTAACAGTTAACATGAGAAGATCCACATGTGTTTTTATGTTTTCAACTGTGGTTTCAGCTGGTATCATAGTGTTTAACTGTGTTTTACCAGTGATTGTTAAACCTTTTTTTCTAATAGCTTCTACGTGTGGTTTTCTACCTATTAATACTACTTTATTGTTTTTAAAAAGCATTGCACCGAATAAAGAGCCTATTGCGCCAGCTCCAAAAATTACTATGTTCATACTGTTAAACCTATCTCCTTTGTTTTTTTAAGAATTTCATCTTTCTCTATAGCTATTAACGGGGTTAAAACTGGGAGTTTAACATGTTTTTTTAGGTTTCTAATTGTTGATAAACTCTCCATAGATAGATCATCGATTGAATAATCCACAGTTACAGTTTCACATTGCTGTTCAGAGGCGATCTTGTATAGTTGATAGTAGCTGTCCTTGTTTTTAACAATATATATTGGAGATTCTGCATACCAGTGGTTTAGAAAAGACTCGACTATTTTTTTAAGGGAATCATCTGTAACAGTAGGAACAATTTTGCATCCTCGTCGCATTAAAAACCATGCTGCTAAAATAGATGGTGAAGAATTAATTAACATTAGGGTTTTACCCTGAGTACCTAGTGGTAGACCACCTGTTCCTGGTGTTTTTTCTATGAACATAAAAGCCTTGTCGTTTCTTATCTCAATATATAATATAAAATCAGGTTTAGTTAAATTTACACTCGCGTTTGTAGCTTTAACAACTGCGTCACCAACTATTATAGCGACATCTTGGCTAGTGTAACCTTGTTTTCCATCCCTGGTGACTCGGAGAGCAAAACTATTTTTACTCGTTAGTTTTTCTTTTGAAAACTCTACAGCAGTTTGAATCATGGAATCCATGTCGCTCTTTACCTCAATAGCTGGACTAACTGATGTGATTCCAAAAATTTTTTGTAAAACCTTTACAGCTATGTTTATTTCACCGGTATAAACATAGATTCTACCCTTTTGTGTTTTGATAGTGTTTGGTATTTTTTCTTTTTTAAAAGCGTTTTTAATATTTTTTATTAAAATGTTTTCAAAATGTTTACGTGTAGTTTTTGCTTTTAAACCGATTTCGCCATACCGTGTGATTATAAGTTGAGGTTTCACAGTTCCTTAATTTATGAATCATTACATTAACATTTTCCTACTAAGTAAAAACAAGAAAAAAAGAGAGGAAGAAAAGAAGGGGGTTTACATATCTTCATTGATTTTTATGTTGTTTTCTCTACGGCTTTCAGAGAAACGCCCTAAGGTTTTATAGCATCTCATTAAATCTTTTTTATCTATAATGAGGCTTAACTCTGTTTTAGTTAAAATGATGTCAATAGCGTTAATGCTCTCCCATGCAAGAAATCTTGAAATATCGTAGAGTATCCCTGGTGTGAATAGGAAATTTTTAGAATATGTTAATGAAATTGAAACCAAGTCATCAACTGTTTCTAAAACCTTTTCATCAACTAAAATATCAAGGACTTTATCTTTGTATTTATGATTAGTAATTATTGCTACTTCATAGTTACCTTGTATAATGTTTAAAATTCCTCCTTTTTTGAAATCAATTATTGAATACAGGTTCTGTAGTTTACTAAGTAAGGTTGGTGATTCCTCTAACACGATATACGATATATCTGTTTTTATGGTTTCAATGGAGTAACTAAATGAAGGTTCTTTTGCGGTTTCAGCGAATTTATCTGCGGTTCTTCTTAATGCCATTACAACTGCAGAATGTTTAACTGGTCGACCTAGTTCTGCTTCTATCTGAGGTTTAAGGTTTTCCGCTAGTTTGTTAAAAGATACAATTCCATGGTTTATTGCTTCTTGTATTAAAACCTGACGTTTTAGTAAATCTTGTACAACACGACTGATTGTTACCATAATAACAACCCCCATTTTTTTGTTACATATTTAACAATATGTAAATAAAATAACTTATTAATAAGAATTTCTCCAGATTGTAGTTTAATATTTAACTAAAACTAAAAATAGATGATCCAGTTTGTTGTTATATACGTACGTATTTTTAAATATAGACAGTAGAGTAGTATCAATATAAGTGCTCGTTCCAAAAATATTTATTTTAGTAAAATTTTCTACCAAAAATTGTTATATTTATTACATTTTTTAATTTTTGAAATAAATAAGATAGTACATGTTTTCACCTTTTATCAGCTATGCTAAAAAAACATAATTTTTCTATAAATAATATAAAAACTTTCATAGTTGTTTATATCAAAAAAATTATTTTAAAAATTAAATTTAGATATAGATATATTTATAAACAATAAAAATAATTAATTTGTTTATGAGGTAGATACCATACCAGAAAGAGGATATTGGAAATCAAGATATGTTTTCATAATGGCTGCTATAGGTTCAGCAGTAGGACTAGGTAACGTCTGGCGTTTCCCTTATGTATGCTATGAAAACGGTGGAGGAGCATTCCTGATACCATATTTTATAGCATTATTCACAGCAGGTATACCTCTTATGATACTCGAGTTCTCTCTAGGGCACTGGGCACGTAGAGCACCACCAGAGGCGTTCAAAAAAATAAAGAAAAAATGGGAATGGATAGGCTGGTGGACTGTGCTAATGCCATTCGCAGTAGCAACATACTATGTTGTAATAATGGCATGGTGTTTCTCCTACATGGTGTACTCAGTAGATCTACACTGGGGGTCACAAGCAGAAGTGTTTTTTAAACATTTTTTAGGTGACACAGGCACCCCATTGGTGGTAGGTAGTGTAAGTATACCTGTGTTATTAGGACTCATCGCTATATGGTTATCTATCTTTTTAATACTTTATAAAGGGGTTGACAGGATTGGTAAAGTAGTCGCTTTAACAGTACCACTACCAACAGTGTTACTAATTATATTAACTATAAGGGGTTTAACACTACCAGGTGCAATAGAAGGAGTAAGCTATTATTTAACACCTGATTTCTCCAGCCTCGGCGATGTAAACGTATGGCTTGCAGCATATGCTCAGGTTTTTTTCTCATTAAGCATCGCGCAGGGTATTATGATTACTTATGCAAGCTTCCTAAAGAAAAAATCAGATATTAACAATAATGCTTTTATTATCTCACTCGCTGATGCAGGGACTTCATTCCTTGCAGGGTTTACAGTATTTAGTGTAGTAGGATACCTCGCAGCAACCCGTGGTATAAGCATAGACGCGCTTGGTTCACAAATCGCTGGTCCAAACCTCACATTCATCACATACCCCACGGCTATCTCGCTTTTGCCATTCGCCGCTGCGTTTTTCGGAGTGATATTCTTCATAGCATTACTCACCTTCGGTATAGACTCCGCATTTTCAATGATAGAACCTATATCCTCAAGTCTACATGACAAATGGGGTTTAACAAAAACAAAAGCAACAGGGATAATGTGCCTATTTGGTTTCTTTTTAAGCCTAACATTTGTAGGAGGAAACGGGTTACACCTACTAAGCATAGTGGATCATTTCATAGCGAACTTTGGCCTTGTTATGATAGGATTAGTTGAATGTGTAACACTGGGATGGATGTACGAACTCTATAAACTACGAAACCATGCAAATGATACATCAGATTTCCAGATTGGAAAATGGTGGGAACTCCTGATAAAATACGTGATACCTACAGTATTACTAACAATATTAATAGTATCGATATATAGAAACCTTATACACCCTTACATGGGTTACCCCTGGTGGGTTATAGCAACCCTTGGTGTTATACCATTAATAATTTTATTCACCAGTTCATTCGTGTTAATGAAAATAAAAGTCAAAAAAAGAGGAGCGTGATTAATTAAAAAAATGTTACCTCTTTCAGCTGTTATTATGTTCATCTTCGGAGTACTCGTATTATATGGGGGGTTAACATATTTTTTATATAGAGCATGGAAAAACAGAGGAAAATAAAAAAAACACCCATACGATATTATTATAGAAAAATTTAAATTTTTAAACATGTATTAAAAAATTATAAGAGGTTATAACTTTGCAAGAAAACATGTTAAAAAAGAAAATAATCGTTGGAGTACTACTATTTTTTGTAATATTTTCTACCTTCTCAACTGCAAATACAATAGTAGAAAACAACTCTACTCTGACATCTAATGGTAAAACCCTATATGTTGGTGGAACCGGACCTACTAACTACACAAGCATCCAAGACGCAGTAGACAATGCAAACGATGGAGATACAATTTTTGTCTACAATGGTACATACTATGAAAACCTAATTATCAATAAAACAATAAACCTGGTCGGTGAAGACAAAAACACCACCATAATCGACGGTTCCAAGAAAGGAAATACAATACATGTAATCTCAGAAAACAGTACCATAACAGGTTTCACCATTACAAACGGTAGCTTAGGAGAAAACAAAACCAGTGGAAACTGGTTCTACGCAGGGATACGATTAACAGGTTCAAACAACACCATAAACGGGAACAAAATACAAGATAACACACTTGGTATATTCGGTAAAAAAGTAACAAACATTACCATCTATAACAACGAATTCAACAGGGATGGTATAGTCTTCTCACTATATGATATTGAAAACGAACCTATACCATTCCATGAAGAATACTTTATACATAACATATACAACAACACAGTCAACGGGAGGAAAATCTACTACTACAAAAACCAGAAAAACATCAACGTTCCAAATGATGCTGGTCAAATAATCGCTGTTAACTGCTCAAAAATGATAATCAAACATGTAAATTTAACAAATGCAGACTATGGATGTATA
>QMTJ01000246.1 GCA_003651045.1 Thermoplasmata archaeon
ACTAGGATTAAGACTATATTTATAGTCTTTGACATAAATATTTTCATACTAGACCACTGAGATATTTATGTGGGAATTTAGATGAAAGGATTTAAGTCCAAAACTATAGTATCTTCATCTTATCACTTTTTTCTTGATTGATATTATACCAAACTTTTAAGTTATTTTTCTAAAAATTTGTTCTGATTTATCACGTAACTATTTTATTCTAAGGTATCAAATATGATTTAATTTATGTATGAGAGTAGTAATCTTCAAAAAAACCTACGATAAACTATAAATACTATAATAGTTATAATATTTATAAAGATTATTGATGTGGTGATCTAATGGCAAATACAACTATTTCTATAACACAAGAAACAAAAAAAGCATTGCTTGATTTAGGCACAAAAGGCGAAACTTATGACTCTATCATAAGAAAATTAATAAAACGATATGCATGGAAAAAAATGGATGAAAAATGGAATAAAATTTTAGCTAACGACGAGTTTATCCCCCTCGACGAGCTGTGAATATAATGGTATACAAAGTACTTGTATCTAGAACATTTCAAAAAAAATTTTACCAGCTACAAAGAAATACTCAAAACTCGATAAGAAAAATATTAAAAGAACTTGAACAAGATCCATATACTTCGAGATCTAACTGTGATATAAAGTCACTTAAAGATACACAACCGAAGAAATATCGTCTAAAAATCGGTGATTATAGAATTATTTATATTATCGAACGTAAAGAAGTAAAAGTAATTGATTTATTGAAAAGAGAGATTTGATATAGTAGATTAAAATAGCTATTATTTTAAAGACAACAATTTAATGAAAATTTTGCTTCAATTTATTACATAAGTATTTTATTCTGATGTCGAAGTAAAATTTGTTGATGAATCTTAATAGTAACCTTCAAAAACCTTTACGCTATTTTAGAAAAGCCTTTAAGGGGCGGGTAACAAAGTGGCTATGTGGCGGACTGCAGATCCGCATACGGGGGTTCAAATCCCTCCCCGCCCTCTTATTCTTGATAGTTTTTTTATTCATCATTTGCGTGTGTAGTAAAACCCGTGCTCATTTATTGATAAATGAGATAATGTACAATCCAGAGTGCAGTGATAGCTATAATGAATGGATAGAACTATATAATCCAACAAACTATTCAATAAACCTTAGTGGTTGGTCAATAACTGATAACTATGAGGAGGATTCTATTGAACCGGATTTTGATCATGGAAATGGTAGTTTAATGATACCTCCATCTGGTTATGCAATTATAACAGATCATGGTACCAAGGCATATGAAAACTTTACTATTCCAGATAATGTTATACCCCTCTATGTCGATGATAAAGGTATAGGAAATGGGCTTGGAAACCATGGGGATAAACTAGTTTTAAAAAATAGTTTTAATGAAACAGTAGATTCTGTTGAATGGATAGTAGACTATAGTGATGTACCTGGTAACCCTGCAGAACAGGTCTCAGAAAACCTAACGCTTTCTAGATATAAAACAGGTAGTGACTCAAAAAACTGTTTCTATGAAGGAACTCCTACACCGGGTATGGGAAATATTATATTGAAAAAGGGTGAAATTGAGTTAAACGTTAGACAAACAAGTTTTTTGATAAAAAGAAATGAAACAGAAAAACTTGTTTTAAACATTAAAAACATAGGTGATTTCTCTGACAAAGCAACAATTGAAACACGTGATATTACTTTTGGTTGGCAGGTATATCTTGAAAAGAACATTGTAAATTTATCTTCAAATGAGGAGAAAAACATCAGCGTTAATATCTTACCCTGTCAGGATAACACCTGCAGATACGGTAATATTACAATATCTGTATTCTCGGAGATAGAAGAAAAAGAAGTAGATAATGTAACCTTGTTTTTTGAAGTACTAGGATGTGACTTATGGGTTAAAAAGATAAAAGTATACGATGAAGAAAAAAATGAGAAAAATGTTTTCAACCAGGGGGATATAGTCAGGGTTAAAAGTTTTCTTAAAAACCTTGGAAAAAAGGATGTTTCAAATGTTTATGTTAACTTCTACTATGACAGTATTGACGAACAGCATTTCATCGGATGTAAACATTATGATTCCATTGGATGTTATCAGAAATACCCTTCTGTTTTATGGGATACGATAAATGTTGAACCAGGTTGGCATACAGTTTTTGTAATAGTTGATGAAAAAGATACAATTGTTGAATTCAATGAGAACAATAATGTTTTAACTCTAAGTATTAAAATTGTTGACACTTCTCCATCAACACTTGAAAAACAAATATTGATCACAGAGTTTTATTACTATACCCATCCAGGTATTGAAAACGAGTATATAAAAATCTATAACCCAACCATGAAAGATGTTAATGTCTCAGGTTGGTATTTTACCAATAACCCAGATATGTGTAAAACAAGTCAAAACAAGATAGTTTTCCCATTGGGTACTATAATAAAATCTAAAGATTTTTTGGTTGTAACACAAAACGCTAGTGCGTATAAATGGG
>QMTJ01000247.1 GCA_003651045.1 Thermoplasmata archaeon
CCAGCTGATGGTGCAACAAATGTATCTGCTAACCCATATCTATACATAATTGCTAATGATCAAGATCCAAGTGATACGTTAACTGTCTACTGGCGTAGCAACAGCAGCGGCAGCTGGGCTACATTTGGAACCAACACAACCTCACCCGGTACAAATATATCTCAGCAGAATACAAACTTTAGCACATATGGCAAAAAATACTGGTGGAGCGTAAACATAACTGATGGTTGCACATGGAGTAACCAAACATATAGTCTCACCATTATTATGCCAATAGTTCTTAGTAATGAAAACCCAACAAATGGATCAACAGGTGTACCATTAAACCCGACACTAATGATACAGGCAAACCATACATATGGGTATCAAATGAATATTACATGGTACTGGGGTACAGATAGTAGCTGTCCAAATGAGATTGGTAGTAACTCTTCTGTTAACAATGGGACATATCAGCAGGATAACGATAATAATTTTTCATTGAATAGTCAAACCTATTATTGGAAACTAGTTGTAAACGATGGACATGGTGCATGGCTTAACGTGACGTATCATTTCACCACAATTGGTCATAATAAAAAAGTTGTTAGCAAAGGACAAAACGCGTATTCACTTGAGATACACCCGGATGGAAACATACTCTATGGCTATATAAACGGTAACAGCGTATCAACCTCTGTAGACACAAATTGGCATTACGTGGTTTTAACTTATGATGGAAACGAGATGAAACTATATGTTGATGGTGAACTTAAAAACAATCAGAGTTTAACTGGTAGTATTAACACTAATGAAAACAACCTATTACTTGGGGATTATCTAACTGGCACACTTGATGAGGTACGTGTTTCAAATACTGCTCGGAACGCGGCATGGATTAACACTACTTATCTGAATACTAATAGCCCCACTACTTTTGCAACATTCAGCAGTCAGATAGGAATACTATCAACATGGAGTTACCGTAAACAAATCTGGATAAATGCTTCAATGGTTCAGAGTGATTTAACCAATTTCCCAGTTCTCATCAAAACCATAGATAGTGATCTAAAGAACAACGCACTATCAAATGGCTACGACATCCTGTTCACAAATTCTTCAGTCAGCTGGACTAGTGGATCATATACAGATAAACTATCCCATGAAATAGAGAAATACGATAACACCACTGGTGAACTTATTGCATGGGTAAACGTTACAAGTATTTCATCAACTACCAATACATCAATCTACATGTACTATGGTAATACACTCTGTACAGCCAATAGAGAAGACCCTGCAGGTGTATGGGACAGCTATTATGTAATGGTTCAACATCTTGAAGAAAACACAGGTAGCATCCTTGATTCCACAACTAATGACAATGATGGAAGTAATAATGGTGCAACCTATAACAGTTCTGCTAAAATAGATGGAGCCTATGATTTTGTAAGTAGCGAAACTGATTATATACGTATTACAGAGGATCCCACATTAAACATTACACAAAAAATAACCGTCTCAGCGTGGATAAAAACACCTAGCTTGGAGGATCATTCCTTGATCGCTAGTAAAGGAAGAGATAATGCATATACACTTTATGCATCTGAATCAGCTAGTTACAAACCACGGTTTAGCATCTGGGATAGCGGTGTTGAACAACCAGTGGATTCAAACTATCTAGTTACCGATGGCAACTGGCATTACGTAGTAGGTACCTTTAATGGTACACAACTAAGAATCTATATAGATGGTGAATTGAACAATACAGCCTCCTATACCGGTGACATTGACACCACAGTTAATGATTTAATCATCGGTGAAGACACTGGCCTTGGACCTAAAGAAGCTTTTAATGGTGTAATAGATGAACTACGTATATCCAACATCAACCGTTCAACTGCATGGATAAACACTTCATATTACACAATGTATGATCCAGGTAACTTTACAGCATTTGGAAAACAAGAAATACCAAATGTTGCACCAGCACAGAGCAAACCAGTTCCAAGTAACGGGGCAACAGGGATAAATCCAAATCCTACATTATACATCACAGTTAATGATACAAACGCTGACGCTATGAACGTAACCTTTAGAACAAACGCATCAGGAACCTGGCAAGACATCGGATCAAACAATACCGTCTATAACGGTACATATAGCCAAACACCAACCAATATGAACCAATGGGGAACCAAATACTGGTGGAGTGTAAACGTTACAGACGGAGAACTCTGGAATAACCAGACATACAATTTTACAACGACAACCTTCAACTACATAACATTCTACTTTGACGACTACAACACGTCAGAAGCATGGCCAAACAACCCAGGATACATGGTCGATGGAAGCACTACCACTTTTGCAAACTGCGGAACAGGCACACACGTGCAAAACCTTATCAACAACACCTGCAACGGAACAAACCTTGGAACCATAGAAAAAGTAGAAATAAGATGCTACGGAGACGACAGCGATGACGTAACAGCCACCTACCTAAGGCCAGTATTCAACGGTACAACA
>QMTJ01000036.1 GCA_003651045.1 Thermoplasmata archaeon
ATATCCATTATAATGAGAAACCCCTTTTTTTATCAACAAATTAAATTTCTAGGTTTTTTATATGAAACTGTCAAAATCAAAATAAACACAAAAAACTTTTTTCTATTGGGTAAGAGGCATGTAAGATGTACAAAACTTTGTTTTTAACAGTTTATATCTATATTTTAGAAAAGTTTTTAACTAACTAAAACATGTAAACATTATCTAGATAATTTAAGGTTTAGGAGGAGAAAGGATGGATGAAAATTTTGAATTAGAAAAAATAACTCAGGGTAGAGTTAGAACTGGTGTAAAAGGACTTGATGAACTAATTGAAGGTGGATTCCCTAGAGGTAGTAATATCGTAGTCACTGGAGTAGCTGGTACTGGTAAAAGTATTTTTGGAATGGGTTTTATAGCTGAGGGATGTAGAAATAACGAGAAATGTTTGTATATAACTGTTGAACAATCACCTGATGAAATCGTAGAACAAGCGATGCAGTTTAACTGGGATTTTAATCAATGGGAGAGTGAGGGTAAATTAAAGATTGTTGCTCTTGATTATAGAAGACTCTCTGAAATGGAGACGTATAACGAGCTAACACGTCTTATAGAGGAGAATCATTATGATAGACTGGTAATTGATAGTATTACTTCTATTGTTAACTCACCGATTCCACCGTATAGTATTGCGGATGGAGCGGATAGAGGTTTGCACCTTCCTGCGCTTGCTGAAATGAATAGAGCAAATGTAATGACGTTATTTGAATTAACAAAAAAACATGGTGTAACAACAGTTAGTATATCTCAAAAAGTTGAAGGAAAACCTGGAGATACTTTGGATAACATCAGTGAATTTATAGGAGATGGTTTGATTTTATTAGAATTTGATGAGATAGGTAGTTCTTTGGAGAGAACTATTAGAGTTAAAAAGTTAAGAAAGACAAAAATTGATGGTATTTCACATCCTTTCGATTTTACTAACGAGGGGATTTTCATTAAACAAAAAGATGTTTAAATATGCCTGTTAAAGATAGAGTCGTAACATGGTATATCAGAAACGTAATATTACCTCGAAGAGAAATCATTGATAAACCAGGTTTCGTCATAACATCACTTAGCGGAGAATATCATACAATCCTTCTTAGAGATCTATTTTTACCAGAATTGCTTTTTGAATTAATTGAAAATAATATTGTCCAACAGTATGATATGAAAGGAAGGCAAGCGTTGTATTCTGCTGGGAAAAAATTTGGTTATATATATTCATCTATGTCAAGCTTTCCAACGATACAAAACTCTTCAAAAAAAGAGTTTTCTGATTTTGCTTATTTTTTAGTAAGATTTGTTGAGGGGACATATGCACAACAAGCTAAACATAAATTAGAATTGGATAAAAAAATATTTACTATCTCTTTTGATGATTATATTATATGTAGACATAATGGTATTGGTCATATAATGACCGAGGGAGGGATCACAGGAATTTGGTCATATGCCATGCAGGATAAATCAATAGAAGGGGTGCAATTAGAATGCCAAGGTCGAGGTAATGAGAGATGCATAGTTTTATGTGCTCCTGAAAAAATAATTAAAGAAAGATCAAATAAGTTTTTCAGGGAACAAGATCTATCGGATCAAAAGTTTGATAATATTTATAAAACAATGAATGCAATACGACCAACAAAGTACTCATCTAATTCTCTAAAAAAATTACTTAATGCTGGTTTTTTCAAATTTAAGCGAGGAGTTCTCTCATATAAAGGCCATAGATTTTTTGCTTGTGATTCTTACATTCTTTATTTTCTTGAAGAAGAACTCATAAAATTGGAGAATGGAGAGCAAATTCTTTTTGACACTTGTTTTGAATATGGTAAATATCTTAGGGAATTATATGCTGGGGTGGATTATCAAAAATTTATTCCTGACTTTTTTTCAGCTCTTGGTTTTGGAGATATTTTTGTAATACCTTCAGATGAAATTAAAATAGCCTCGATCTATTATCCTTGGACACATTTATCAGAGAAATCAAAATATGTAATATTAAGAGGGTTAATGTCAGGTATTGTCTCTAGCTCCCTTGGAAAAAAAATTGAATTCACCAAGTATAACATTAGTGTAAAAAACTATTTAACTTTAACAATAATAGCTTAAATATAAAAAGCTGTTCTTTACACTATTGTCATGATTATCTTTCCTAAAAATAAAAAGAATGGCCAGAAGAAATACGCAGCATCTACCATAACATTTGTGAGAGTATGTATATCAGTTTTTGTACTTTTTGCTTTTAAAATAAAATAGAAACAGTAAAAGTTAGACAATATCAAAAACATTGCAAATGAGGGAAGTAGTTTTATGTTTACAGTTGTGACTATTAAAATGAATGACATAAAATTTATTAAATGCAAGAAAATCAGAAATTTATGTTTACCCAAATAAATGGGTAATGTTTTTAGGTTCTGTTTTTTATCAGCTTCCATGTCTTTAATATCACAAAAACTTGTAATGAGTAAGATCTGCAAAAATACAAATACAGAAAATATAAGTAATAACAAATTTAGAGGATAAGCACAATATATGGCTGTAAAAACTATCAGTAAAGAAAATGATAATGCTGTATAATAGCTTTTAAAACCAATCAGTTTACCAGTGAATTTTTTAAATTTTTTAGTATACAATAATCCTAAGAGTAATAACGATATCCCGATAATAATACTTCCTAGATTTCCAAAATAAAGTAGCAAGAATAAGAATCCACCAATATAAAGAGATATCATTAATGGACGAAATTTATAATATCTTTTAAGATGTTTTACCCTTGGAGAGCTATTTGAAGAATCAATATCTACATCTTTATAATAATCATAGCTGTAGATACTAAGAGTACCTAAATAAACTATCAGTAAAAACTCTAATTGGATATTTATACTAAATAAAAACATCGAGGAAATAACAATGCCCACAGTTCCCAGTGCAATTAGATGTCCTCCATAGATGAACTCATTACAAACAAGATTCTCTATGTTATTTAATATCGCACTGAAATGTTTAAATGAATAATCAATTCTTTTATTGATAATTGAGTAGTTTATATTGCTCACCTCATCTTACCATAGTTGACATATTTTCTAGGTTGAAACACTGAATAAATATTCGTTATTATCCTTTTTCAACCCCCAAGTATCTGAGGTCAAACATACAACGTTATAAATACTTTTTTTGCATGTAACTGTGCAGATGCACATACACCCTGTACTGTTGATTTTATTCATTCTATTACTTTTACCTCTAAACTAAGAATCAGTTATATCAACATAAACCCCTACTCCAAAAAAATCCTGCAAAATTCTAAAAACACAAAAAATTGTTTGTTTTTGTTGAAAAAAAAGATTGTAACCCATACTTTGGATTACTCGAACTATTCTATGTTTTGAATAAATAAGAGTATAGTGTAGGGTCAACTGGAGAGATTCCCTGGATTGGATAGCACTTGTTGATACATATCTAAGGTTAAAGATTTAACCTTTAACCAGTAATCGATTTTTTTTGGAGTATTGTTTAAAAAAACACAATGGATGAATAATATCTTTTAAATAAAGAATGTTTCATTCCAATGTTTAATGAAAACAATTCTACAAGTAGCTCTTGATTTGCTTAACGGAGATAGAGCAATAAATATAGCTAAGGATGCTGTTAAAGGTGGAGGTGACTGGTTAGAAGCTGGTACACCTCTTATAAAAAGCGAGGGAATGGATATAGTTCGTAAACTTAGAGAAACATTCCCAGATAAAACTATTGTAGCTGATATGAAAACCATGGATACTGGTGCTTTTGAAACTGAGATGGCTGCTAAAGCTGGTGCAGATATTGTAGTAGTTTTAGCAGCATCAGATGATACTACTATAAAAGATGCTTTGAAATCAGCACGTAAATATAGCGTGAAATTAATGGTTGATTTAATCGGTGTCCAAGATAAAGTTAAACGCGCGAGGGAACTTGAAAAAATAGGTGTAGACTATCTTTGTATACATGTTGGTATCGATGAACAGATGACTGGTAAAAAACCAATAGATGTTCTTAAACAAATTGTAAAAAACGTGGATATACCAGTTGCTGTTGCTGGTGGGATAAATAGTGAAACCGCTGCTGAGGTGGTAAAAGCTGGTGCAAGTATTATTATTGTCGGTGGTGCTATTACTAAAGCAAAAAATGTTACATTAGCTACAGAAATGATTAAAAAAGCTATTAGTGAAAAAAAAATTGTTAAAACTAATCTTTTTAAAAAATATGATAAAACAGAGCTTAAAAAAGCGTTTTCCTTGGTTTCCACTCCAAACATCTCTGATGCAATGCATAAAACTGGTGTTATGAAGGGTATACGACCTGTTAAACTTGGTTTTCATATGGTTGGAAGGGCTTTAACTGTTAGCACTATCGATGGCGACTGGGCTAAACCTATAGAAGCAATTGATAAAGCTGAAAAAGGAACGGTAATCGTTGTAGATGTAAAAGGTGGTGAAACAGCTATCTGGGGTGAACTCGCCACATGGAGTGCTAAACTAAAAGGTATAGCTGGTGTAGTCATTGATGGTGCTGTTAGAGACCTTGATGACATAGTTAAAATCGATTTTCCCATTTTTTGTAGACACATATCCCCTAACGCAGGTGAACCCAAAGGTTTCGGTGAAATCGGTGCTGAGATAACCTGCGGTGGTCAAACTGTTAGAACTGGTGACTGGGTTATAGGTGACGACTCAGGTGTAGTAGTAGTTCCTCAGGAGATTGCTCAGGAGATCGCTAACCGTGCACTGGATGTCAAGGAACATGAAAACCGTATACGTGAGGAAATAAAAAAAGGTGGCTCACTTGGAACCGTGGTTAAAGTTAAGAAATGGGAGAAAAAAATTGGATGAAAAAAGTTGTTTTTTTCACCGATGAAAACAAACTAAAAGATGCACTTAATATTTTCAACATTGAAAGTTTCAAAGGTAAAATAATTCCATTTAAACTCCATATGGGTGAGTTGAGAAACAAGTTTTTTGTTAAACCCAGTTTTGTGAGACATGTTGTTGATGTTTTAAAAAGTTTTAATATTGATGTTTTTCTCTTTGATACCACAGTTGCTTATTCAGGTTTAAGATCCACTAAACGTGGTTATGAAAAACTCGCTAGGATCCATGGTTTCCCACAAAAAGTAGGTTGCAAGGTTGTTATTGATGATACAGGTGTACCTGTAAAAGTAGAGGGTAAAGAGTACGAGGTTGCAGAGCATCTTTTTAATGCTACCCATATCTTTGCATTGTCACATGTAAAAGGGCATATAGCTGCTGGTATGGGTGGTGCGATTAAAAACTTTGGAATGGGTGGTGTTACTAGGGAGACTAAACGTAGGATGCATAACTGGTGTAAACCTATGTATATACGTGATAACTGTGTTTTTTGTGGTATCTGTACTGAGGTATGTCCTTTTGATGCGATACATGTAAAAAAAGATAAAAAACTTTGGGGATGGGATGAAAAAGCTTGTTTTGGATGCGGAGTATGTGTTGAAAACTGTGGAAGTGATGCTTTGCAATATGTAGATGTCGACCTTCAATACAGTTTAGCATGTGCAGCAAAGGCATGTGTACAGGGTAAAAAAGTGATTTATCTCAATGAGTTGAAACGTATTGCAAAAAAATGTGACTGTCATCCATCTGCTGGACCTGTTATATGCCCAGATATTGGGTATCTGGTTTCTGATGATCCTGTAGCAGTTGACAAGGCATCTCTTGATCTCATCAACAAGGTTAAACCTGATGTTTTTGAAAAAGAAAACAAGGTTGACCCTTATAAACAAATTAAATATGGTGAGGAGATCGGACTTGGTTCCTCCTCATATAGGCTTATAGAAATTTAGAAAAACCTGGGTTTTTTATTTTTTAAGTATAGGTTTACCTACAGGTAAGATTGTTTTTCCAAAGGATTCATTGATGACTTCTGCCATTGCTAGATATATAGCACTGAAACCACAGAATATTCCCTCGACTCCAATCCATCCGCCACTGATGATACCCCAGTCTTTTAGTGCTAACAGGTAGAACAGTATGAATAAGGTGAAGAACACGATGGAGAGGGATAGATTCTTTTTAAGTGTACCCAGGAACATCATCATAGTAAATAGACCCCACATAAATAGGTACCATCCCATAAATGCTGAACTAGGTGGTAAAGCTGCATCATTACCATTGAACAATGTTGGAAACACTAAGATGAATACTAGCGACATCCAAAAAAGACCATATGATGTAAATGCTGTTACACCAAAAGTGTTGCCCTTACGGTATTCGAGTATACCTGCTATAATCTGTGCAAGTCCACCATAGAATATCCCCATTGATAGTATCATAGAGTTCATCTTTAGATCATCAGGCATTGTATTATGAATGTTTAACAGCACTGTTGTCATACCAAAACCCATTAGACCAAGTGGTGCAGGGTTTGCAAGTATTTTATTTCCTTCAGCCATAGCTAATCTCACGAGTGCGGTGAATAAAAAAACATGTTTATATATCTATCGAGAAAAACAAGCAGCTTTTAAGAGAAAACATCTAAGTATTAAATATTAGTTCTCCTCTTGATCATTTTTTTTCTTTTAACTCTAGATAAAACCCGTTAAAACTGATGATAACACTATCTCTACCTTTTACATGAACTTCTTTTTCTACTTTTATATAGCCGTTTTTAAGGAGATCTTCATCTTTATTAGTTTTGATAACAGGTATTTCAGAAAGTTTAACATCACCATAAGACATGATTTTTGATATTATTTCATTCTGGTTATCATTTATCCATTTCACAATTTTCTTACCATCATTTTTGAAAGTTGGTCCGATCTTGGAATACACTGGTATAATTTTTTTGATTTTTTCTTCTACATCTGGTTTACCTATTATGAACTCATGCTTTTCAGGATATTTTAATGTAGATTTTATTATTGACATACTAGGTTTAATTTTTGATATTAAGTCTTTTGACGCATAGGTTGCAATGACAGGGATTGGTGCATTGAGTGGTATTCCTTGACTGCTTTTCCAGGATCTAACTTGTGAAATATAGTTTTTTACAGTTTCACCAGATTTTTCTTTTTCATCATCAATTAATAAGGGCTCTGGCCATAGAGATACATGTATACTTTTATCGCCTTCGAATTTTTTGTAGAAATTATGGTAGATTTCTTCTGTAATGTGTGGGAAGAATGGTGCAAAAAGTTTTAGGGTTCCTAGTCCAACTGTATATAATGTGTATTTAATGCTTTCAACGTTTTGTTTTTCGTAGATGGAGGCTTTGATCATTTCAAGATAGTGATCCGCGAGTTCATGCCATAGGAAATATTCTACATCTTTCATCGTCTGTGAGTAATCAAAGTTATCCATTTGCTCTGTACATTTTTTAACAAGTCTGCTATATTTGGTGAGAATCCATTTGTCAATGTCTAAAAGTTTCGTTGTTTCCTCTGGTTTCTCGTTTTTTAGAATGTTGATGATGAATTGTTGTACATTCCAGATTTTACGGAGTAGTTTTAAACCTCTTATGATATCTTTCCGTCGGAAGGGGTTATCCTCACCAAGAGCGCAGCTTGCCGCATAGCATCTAAAAGCATCAGAACCATGTTCTTTTATAACCTCTAGTGGGTCTATAACGTTACCTAGGCTTGCATGCATTGGTGTACCATCCTCCGATAGGATGAAACCACCCATCATAATGTTTTCAAAAGGTTTCTCATTAGTGAGCAGTGTACAACGAAGGATTGTATAAAACGCCCAAGTTCTTATGATATCATGTGCCTGTGGCCGTAGTGACATAGGATACATTTTTTTGAATTTCTCTTTATCACGGTACCAGAACGTGTTATAGAGTGGTGATATGCTTGAGTCCATCCATGTGTCAAAAACATCTTCACAGCCTATGAGTTTTCCACCACATTTTGGGCATTTTTCAACTGGTGGTTTATCAATAGTAGGGTCAACATAGCAGTCTTCACGTCTAGCAAGTACAACTTCTCCACATTTTTCACATTCCCAGAGAGGTATCGGTGTAGCAAAGTACCGCTGTCGGCTGATAACCCAGTCCCATTCTAAAGAGTCTACCCAGTCTTTTAACCGTATTTTCATAAACTCTGGGTACCAGTTCATCTCATCGCTTTTCTCCAGCACCATTTTTTTAAAATCCACTGTTTTAAGGAACCATTGCTTAGCGTTGATGAACTCTACAGGTGTTTTACAACGCCAGCATACGCCAACATTCTGCTCCAATGGTTCTTGTTTAATTAAAATGTTTTTTTTCTTTAAATCATCTATAACTTTTTCACGTGCCTCCTCTATTTTCATTCCTTTATACCTGCCGCAGATCTCTGTCATGCAGCCTGCTTCATCAATGCTCATCTCAATAGGTAGTTTATATTTGAAAACCCATTTAAGATCCTCTTTATCACCAATAGTACAAATCATAACGATACCGGATCCAAAATTTGGATCTACTGCTTCATCTTCAACAATTTTTACTTCCTTGTTAAATAATGGAACAACAAGTACTTGATCTACAAGCCATGGTGCACGCTCATCACTCGGATGAACAGCTACAATCTGACAAGATGGAAGCATCTCAGGACGTGTAGTAGCAATCTCAACGTACATACCATG
>QMTJ01000037.1 GCA_003651045.1 Thermoplasmata archaeon
CATCGAAAATGAAACAAAATATATAGTAAAAGCAGAACCAGAATTGAACAAAACATATGGAGCACCACATTCCTGGATGAAGGTTATAAGTTTCAACGATACAGAAGTCGTTGTTGCAATAAATATGAAAGCTGAAAAACCAGAGTTCATAGGTCAGACGTTAGTATTTGATATCGAAGTAATTAAACTCTACAAAACATCAGATTGAAACAAGTTGATTCTTTATCTCCTGTTCCAAGATAGCAAGGAATTCTTCTTCTTTTCCTTTTGGAATCGTTGCACCAGCAGCGATACTATGACCACCACCTATACCATCAACAACTGATGCTGCTTTTTTCATAGCAGATGACAAGTTCAACCCCTGTTGCACAAGTTCTTCTGTTGCACGAGCAGAAGCTTTTACTTCTCCATTTCCTTTATCTGCAAAACCTACCAATGGGATATCACCGTTGATTTCTTCTGAGTTAAGAAGCATATTTGTAACGATTCCAACTACTGTATCACGTATACCACTACCCGCATGGAAAAACTGTAAATACTCCCGTCGTTCTATACCCTCCTCTTTAGCGAACTGTAAACCTTCAACCAAGTTCGCCCTATGCCCTGATAATAGATTCCTAGCTTTTTTAAACCATTCACCCCGGTCACCCATACATACTCTAAGACCTACCTCATATTTACCATAACGCGCTGTAGAATTCAACAATGTAGCATACTCCTTGGCATCATGAACCTCAGTGCCTTCCTCCTCCTGCTCCAACAGATAGATTTCACCAATGATCCTCTTAACCGTTTTATAACCAAAACCTTTTGATAAAAAAACCCTTGCAATATTTGATATTACAACACGTCGTTCTGCTTTACTTAGATCAACCCAACAACGCCAGTTATCACCATCTTTCATCTTTATACCATGCTCCTGAAGAAAAGAGATACAAGCTGATTCACGTCCACTTAAACCAGGGATCACTGGGTCACTAGCGTACTGCAATAGTTTATAAACCGGTCGTGTTTCACGTCCAAAATAACGTATATCAATTTTTGCCTTCACAACACCAACTGATTCACCATCATCTAAAATGTTTCTATTCAAACCAGATAGTTTATTATATTTCCTATCTTGTAAATCTCCACAGGCACCAACAACTGCAAGCTGTGACAAATCCATGTTCTTTTTATCAATCGTCTTAGAAACAAGATATGTTACACCTGCTCCGCTTATCTCAAAACCGCCATCGAGGTTAAAAAGATGAGGGTTAAGATGGAAACGTTGATTAGATTCTATAGAGCATGTATGATGATCAGTGATAACCTTGTTGATCTCTGGGTAGCCCGTGCTTATATTACTCCCTAAATCAGTGAACCATACAAGTTCATAGTTCTCATCTTTTAAACGTGTTAAAACACTCTCATCTAATTGTTTAACAAACTCAATAGAACACTCCTTACCTAACTTCTGTAGTGTTTGATACGCTATACATCCTGCAGTTATACCATCAGCATCAATATGAGTCACAATATGAACTTCTCTGGAATTTTTTATGATATCTCCTATCTCTCTAGCTCTTTTCTGTAACAAAAAAATAACACCTTACCTAAATAGTGAAATAGTTAACTAGTAAAAAGAGTTTTTTGAAAAAAAAGAAGAAAAGATAAAAAAATAAATTTTTTTATCTTTCAGCCATTTCTTTATATCGTTTATATCTATTGTTTACATCTTCTTCAAGTTTTTTATGTAAACGTTCTGCTTCCTCGGGAAATGAACGATACAAGGTGTTATATCGTACCTCACCCATTATGAAATCGTGGAGTGTACCATTTGGTCCTTTATAGTCAAGCTGGAATGGATTTTTACCTTCATCAGCTAGTCTCGGATCATAACGATAAAGCGGCCAATATCCTGATTCAACAGCTAGTTTTTCCTCCTCCTGTGATTTACCCATACCTCTTTTTATCCCATGGTTGATACATGGTGCATAGCAGATGATCAATGATGGACCAGGATATGATTCTGCTTCTTTCAATGCCTTAATTAGTTGGTTTTTATTGGCACCCATCGCTACACTTGCTACGTAGACATAGCCATAGGTCATAGCCATGAGACCTAGGTCTTTTTTCTTTGTTTTTTTACCAGATGCTGCAAACTTTGCTACAGAACCAATCGGTGTTGCCTTAGATGCTTGTCCACCAGTGTTCGAGTAAACCTCTGTATCAAAAACCAAGATGTTTATATCTTCACCCATTGCTATTACATGATCAAGACCACCATAGCCTATATCATATGCCCATCCGTCTCCACCAACTGCCCAGATTGATCTCTTAGTGAACAATGTACGCATCTCCCAGATTTCATTGAGTAATTCATCGTTATGGTTATCCCTTAGAATTGTTTTGATTTTATCCCCGTACTCCTTAGATTTCTCTCCATCATCCTTGTTTTCAAGCCAATTTTTAAATACCTCTCTAAGCTCATCAGATCCTTTGTTTTCATTAATAGCTTGCTGCACTAAATCAGCTAGTTTGTTACGACGTTGAATAGTAGCTAATACCATACCGAAACCATACTCTGCGTTATCCTCAAACAAAGAATTCGCCCAAGCTGGTCCATGTCCTTCTTCATTCACAGTAAACGGGATAGACGGTGCAGAACCACCCCATATACTACTACAACCTGTTGCATTAGCTATAATCATACGATCCCCAAATAGTTGTGTAACAAGTTTTAGATAAGGTGTTTCACCGCAACCAGCGCAGGCGCCACTGAACTCAAGGAGCGGTTTCTGGAACTGGGAGCCTTTAACAGTAAATTTATCAAAACCACCACTTCTACTTGGTATCTTTTCAGCATATCTTTGATTTGGAACCTGATTCAGTTGTGTTTCAAAAGGTTTCATAATAAGCGCTTTCTCTTTAGCAGGACAAATATCTACGCAGTTACCACAACCAACGCAATCCTCAGGGTATACTTGCATCCTGAAATAAAGACCCTCTGTTTCTTTACCAACAGCTTTCTTAGCAGTAAAACCTTCAGGGGCCTTCTTAAGTTCTTCCTCAGTTACAAGAACAGGTCTAATAGCAGCATGTGGACAAACCATAGCACACTGGTTACACTGTATACAATGCTCCATCTGCCACTCTGGGACATTAATTGCTACACCACGTTTCTCATACTTTGTAGTACCAACTGGGAAGATACCACCAGGTGTAAACTTACTAACAGGTAATTTATCACCCTGCATAGCGAGCATAGGCCGCATAACTTCTCTAATAAACGCTGGTTCATCTTCTTTTTCTTCAGGTTTCTCAGGTACAAGATCAACCCAACTACTGGGGTATTTAATCTCTACAAGTTTTTCCAGAGCAGCATCAACTGCTTTCCAGTTCATCTCTACAACATCTTGTCCTTTTTTACCATAGGTTTTCTCGATTGCATCTTTCAAATATTTTATAGCATCATCAACTGGTAAAACATTTGATAGTTTGAAAAACACAGTTTGCATAACCATGTTTATACGGCCACCGAGACCTATACTTTCAGCGATTTTCACAGCATCAATAACATAAAACCTTAGTTGTTTCTCAGCGATTGTTTTCTTCAAAGAATTAGGTAAATGTTCCTCCAGTTCTTCAACAGTTGTCCATGGAGCATTTAAAACAAAAGTACCACCTTGTTTTATACCTTCTAATAGATTATATTTCCTAACATAAGATGGGTTATGACATGCTATATAGTCAGCATCCTTGATGAGATAAGTCGATTTAATTGGTACCTTACCGAAACGTAGATGAGATACTGTTACTCCACCAGATTTTTTAGAATCATACGCAAAATAACCCTGAGCATACATGTCCGTATTGTCACCAATGATTTTAATCGCATCCTTATTTGCACCAACTGTACCATCACCACCCAACCCCCAGAATTTACATTGCACAAGTCCTTCAGGTGTCGCATCGATTTCTTCTTTAACGGGTAAACTTGTAAACGTTACATCATCTATTATACCCACAGTAAAATTGTTTTTAGGTTCATCCAAACTAAGGTTATCAAAAACTGCTTTAACCATAGATGGTGTAAAATCCTTAGAACCCAGACCATACCGCCCACCTACAACGAGTACATCCCTATTAGAATGCTGTATAACCGCTGAGACATCAACATAGAGTGGTTCACCATATGAACCACTCTCTTTAGTTCGATCTAACACAGCGATTTTTTTAACTGTACCCGGTAGAACAGATAGAAAATGTTCAGCTGAAAACGGACGATAAAGCCTAACCTTTATCAAACCTACTTTTTCTCCTCTTTTATTCAAGTAATCAACTGTTTCCTCTGCTGCCTCAGCACCAGAACCCATTATAACTATAACCCGTTCTGCATCAGGGACACCAAAATAATCAAATAAATGGTAACTACGACCAGTGAGTCTACTTACTTTTTCCATTTCTTCTTCAACGATCTTTGGAACAGCTTGATAAAACTTATTAGCAGCTTCATTCACCTGGAAATAAATATCAGGGTTTTGAGCTGTTCCACGTAGATGAGGTTTCTCAGGATCCAAAGCACGTTCACGATGACGTTTAACAGCATCCCAGTCAACAAGTGGAGATATATCTTTATAATCGATCATTTCAATTTTTTGAATCTCATGTGAACTACGGAAGCCATCAAAAAAATGAAGAAACGGTACACTAGCTCTAAGCGTGGATAAATGAGCAACCAATGCAAGATCCATGATCTCCTGTACAGAACCAGAAGCAAGCATAGCGAAACCAGTAGCACGAGCAGC
The DNA here is from genome assembly GCA_003651045.1 of Thermoplasmata archaeon. GTDB lineage: Archaea > Thermoplasmatota > E2 > DHVEG-1 > DHVEG-1 > B24-G9. Next base: position 4,791 of record QMTJ01000037.1, read on the forward strand.
CATTACATCCTGATGATCACCAAAAATAGACAAAGCTTGACCTGCTATAGCACGAGCAGATACATGAAAAACACATGGCATGAGTTCCCCTGCGATCTTATACATATTCGGAATCATCAACAATAGTCCTTGTGAAGCAGTAAACGTGGAACAAAAAGCACCAGCACTAAGAGCACCATGAACTGCACCAGCAGCTCCTCCTTCTGACTGCATCTCTTGGACCTTTAATGTTTGACCAAAAATGTTTTTTCGTCCCTTGGCAGCCCATTCATCAACAACCTCACCCATAGGTGAAGAGGGTGTAATCGGGTAAATCGCTGCTACATCACTAAAAGCATATGCGATATGAGCAGCAGCTGTGTTCCCATCAACTGATTTCATATTCAATTTCTTCTTCTCATTGTTTTTTGATTCTACTTCACTAATAACAGTTGTCATAAACTATTACCTCTCTACAACTCAAATTTCTTTCTATTTTAAATATTAATTAAGCAACAGGGAATTAAAGTCACCTACATAAATATTTTCTATAATAAACATAGTTAAAATGACAAAAAAACTTGTTTAAAAAATTAAGAAGCACCCTGTTTTTTTTATTCTTCGATTTCTTTAAGATATTTCTCATCTACTGGAGCAGGCGAAATAATATATCCCTTTTTTTTCTTAGACCATTTAGCCCAACGAGCAAGTACAAGAGGTAATAGTAATACCGAGGTTATAAATGAGAAGAGAACCGTGGTAGAGGTTATAATACCGAATTGCACCTGCGGTGGTATAGGAGCGAAAATTAATACTGCGAAACCAAGGCATGTTGTCATAGCTGCTATGAGTAACGCTCCACCTGTACGTGAGATTGTTTCTGTTACAGCCTTTGTTATATTACCTGTTTTATCAGCTACAAGACGGAATCTCTCTGTTGCGTGTATAGCATAATCTACACCAATACCGATGGTGAGAGAGGTAACCGTTATAGTCATAACATTTAATGTATACCCTGCGAGGTACATGGTTCCAAGTATCCATATCATAGACATCATCACAGGAATCATAGCGATAATGCCAAGTGTTACCCGTCTATATACTATTATGAGAACTAATGCTGCTAAAACAAGTGAAATAATAGTTGATATAATCTGACTATGTGTGAGTGATGAAGTTATTTTATAAGTGATTATCATTGGTCCTGTTACAATAGCATTTACATTGTTGCCATAGTGTTCAATATCCTCGTTTAATTCAGTGTTCAGTATTTCTACTTTCTTGTTGAATGCTTCGTTTTTTTCACTATCATCTACCAACGTCACGTATATATCTATCACAGCTGCATCGTATCTTCCATCTGTTTCTCTATGTAGCGTACTCTTTGTTAAGAAACCATATTCCGTATCATCATACAGGTAATCATATAAATTTTTAACATCCCTGTTACTATTTGGTATGTATGTTTTTTCATCTAAGTTGAATTCTTTTATAAGTGATTTATTATTGTTTACAGCTTGTTGAATTATTGTATAAATACTCGTTGTTTTGATACTCCCATCTGCTTTTTTCGCTATGTACTTGTCATCTTTTAAATTCATATGTGTTCTCATTATCCCAGTTAACGTCTCCGTTGTAGCGACGTCTCCTTCAAGCAGTATATATTCTTGATCCTGACTAGAAAAAGGAAACTCAGTTTGAATTCTTTTATACAGTTTTATAGAAGGTGTCTCAGTTGGTAAAAAAGCATTAAAATCAAACTCGGTTTTAAGCTGTGTAGCTTCAACTGCAGTTACAACAGTTATGAGTAATAATGCTGCGATTATTTTTTTCTGATGTTTAAGTATTTTTTTAGCGAATTTACCCATGAAAATATTTATTTTAAATGTTTTTTTCTTTTCACGGTCTAATTGTTTTTTCTTCCGGTCAACTAAGTATCTCACTGATGCTTGTAATGTTAAAGCTGTTAGGAATGTGTATATAATCCCTAGAGCGAGTATTAATCCAAAATCACGCATTGGTGGAACAGTTGCTGTAAGGAATGATAAAAACGCGATTACTGTTGTTAACATAGCTAAAAACATAGCTTCTCCAATCTCTGTAACAGAGATTTTTATAGCCTCCGCTGGTGTTTTCCCCTGCGCTAATTCTGATCGATAGTTATGTGATAGATGAACTGAGTAATCAACACCTAAACCAAGCATAAGTGGAACAACTGCAACTGCCATAGTACTAAAAGGTATACCTAGCAGGACCATGGTTCCAAAAATCCATATTATGGATACACTTAATGCGAACAGGGGTAGTATCACGTATGATATTTTTCTAAAAGAGATTAGGAGGACAATGACGATCATGATAAAGATCATCGGCATGATTATCTGGTTTGCTTTGGAAGTAATATCGTGGATCTGAGTAGATATTACTCCCTCACCTGTTCCTTCAACATGTACATAGTTATATGCTGAATCTAATTTTTTTAGTTGAGAAATTACCTTTTTGTTTATTTTGAGGTTGCCCTCGTAGCCACCTGTAGAGTTAACCCCTATTATCATTATACATGATGCTGTTTCATTATTAGTGTTATAATTTTTTGACAGGAAACCTTTAGCTAAGGTTTGTAAATCTTTAAAAAATAAAGGTTTGTAGAATAAGAGGTTAGTAGAGACTCCTCTATCTGGTGCAATGTCGCAGTTTACCCATGAGTTTTCAATGTCTTTAAGCGCTATTTGATCAGGCAAAGGCAGGTTTTTATCTGATTTGTTAAAAAACATGTCAAGATCTTCCAATGTGTAGTTAGAGATTTTTTTAAGTAATCTATTTGCTATACCGCTGAGACGTGGTTTTTCTCTTATTTTATTGAGTTTATCAAAAACGAAGCTTGTGTTTGCTGTTATTCTAAGCCATGGTAGTTTCAATAAAGGCGTCTGGTAGTATCGTGTACCTGCTCTGAAGTTTGTTAGTTTAGCTGGTAGTTCAAATGATCCAAACCGGGGTGCTATACCATACCGGCCTATTTCTTCACGTGGTATTTTTATATTAATCTGGTTTTTCTTAACATCTATTTTTATTTCTGATGATTCAAGTGGGATAGGAAAAGACATGGTTTGGTTTTTTGGTTTAATCCATAAGTATACTTCTTTTGTATAAGCGTTAAAAAGTTGATGGTTTTTTAGATGTTTAATTAATGTTTTAATATTGTTAATGAATCCCTTTCCTATCTCCCATAGCGGGTATTTCGGTTCGAAATGAGCAGCTATTTTATATGAAAGATTTAGTCTCTCATCTGGTCTGATATTGTTTTCGAAATCAATGTACCATTCGATAACGTTAGTAGAGGGGATAGGTGATTTAAGTTTAGATTCAAAAAAAGATAAATCATATACTTCTATTGTGAATATTATGTTCTCATCATTGAAATCCAGGTAACAGTTTTTTATATCTATTTCATCAGCTGATCTCCCTTTCGACAGCCTTGGGAATCTATTATAATCACTCTCTTCATTAGGGTCGTCTTTATTGAAGATTCTAATATTTGTTACACTGTTTTCCTCCAGTATATCTTTTAAAACCGTTTTTATCTCTTCATCGGAGCAGTTTTCAAATGTTTTCCCGTATTCAAGTTGACATACTTGATCAGCAATTGTCGGTAGCCC
>QMTJ01000038.1 GCA_003651045.1 Thermoplasmata archaeon
ACTGGTCGAGATATGATCCTGGTGGAGATGTAGTGTTTCAACCTAAGCATATGACACCTGAAGAGCTATACCAAAATGCAAAAGATCTACATAAAAAGTGGTATAGTACTCCAGCAAATGTTAGAAGAATATTTAGATCTACTAAATTTGGATATAATGCATTAAGGGCTACTTTAGGTGTTATTTTTTACGAGAAAACTCAAAATTGGTAAGGATATACAATAAGTCACTATTTGTTATTCCTATAAGAAGTACTGCGAAGTTAATTGTTGATACTCTTTAAGCTATATCACTGTCAATGTGTATCACGCTTATGGAGAGATGCTGCGTTTATCCACAAATAATTTCCAAGTACCCTATAAGACAAGATTTTTTCTTGTTTTATCATACACATAGTTTTTTTAGATTATAATGGGCCCGCCCAGATTCGAACTGGAGTCTCTGGCTCCCAAAGCCAAAAGGATAGACCAAGCTACCCCACGGGCCCCTAAAACCTGTTTTTTTTCTGGTAAACACTGTTCAATATTTAAAAACTTTTATCAAACTATAGTCTTTTACAGGTTTCTATGGATTTTAATATAAAAAAACCCTTGCATATCTTAGCGTTACTACTGTTATGTATAACATTATTTACCATACTAGTAGCACCGGTTTTATCCTTCATCAACATACTACCCTCGACACAGTCTCAACAATACAAAGAACTAGCGGAATCTATTACTTTAATATCAGAAGTGTATATCTTAATATTTCAACTATTTATAGCGTTTTTTTTACTTATTTTAATCCCTATCATATGGTACATGCTGGTAAACAACTGCTCCAGTAAAGAAGCTTTTAACAGGTTAAAACTTAGATTAGAAAACATTGACATAGCATTCCTATACGGGATTTTAGCGGCAATATGTATGTATATATTGTCTTTTTTACTTGTTTTCCTACTTCAGAGTATGGGTGCTAAGATATCTGATCTAAGTAACATCCCTGATATCGAAGAAATGTTTTCTCCAGTATCTATGTTTTTGTTAATAGCGGTTATGCCAGTTGCTGAAGAAATATTTTTCAGAGGTTTTTTACTTGACAAAATTAGTTCTTTCGCTGGTGACAAGTTCGCGGTTTTTTCAACAGCGGTCTTGTTTGGTATAGCTCATATGAGTTACGCGAAGGTTTTCCCTGTTTTATTCCCAATAATTATGGGGTTGTTGTTAGCATATATAGTTGTTAAAACCAAGAATCTATATTCATCTATTATCGCCCATGTAACTTTTAATATCGCGGCTTTTGTGATATATTTCCTTGGTAAATCACTAGTCCAAGCGTTAATTCTTTAAACAAATGACTTATGCAGGTTATCAAAAAATTTTGTGTATGGTGAAAAAGGTTATGGAGAAACAAAGGACTTTGGTTTTGATTAAACCTGATGGAGTACAACGTGGTCTTGTTGGTGAAATCATTAGTCGTTTTGAAAAAAAAGGTATAAAAATCGTAGGTATGAAAATGTTATCTGTTAGTAAAGACCTCGCTGAAAAACATTATGGTGTTCACCGGGGTAAACCTTTTTTTAAACCAACTGTGGAATATATTACTTCTTCCCCTGTTGTGGCTATGGTACTGGAGGGTTACAATGTTATTGATATGGTTCGTAATATGATGGGTAAAACTAACCCAGAGGACGCTATGGTGGGTACGATTCGTGGTGACTATGCTCAGTTTATTGGTCGTAATATTGTTCATGGGTCTGATAGCCTTGATACTGCTGAGTTTGAGATAAACCTGTGGTTTAAACCTGAAGAGCTCATGGATTACAAACGGATTGATGAGGATTGGTTGATGGAATAAAAAAAAATATTTTTTGGGTTTGTTTTTTTAGAGGGTTTTCAGAGAAGGGGGTGTCGTTGATTTTATAATATGTGATGTGATAACGGTGAGGGTGAATATTAATGGTTTTTGATAGGAAAACTTTTGTTATCCCAGATGGTACAGAATTCGGTGAACGTGTTATTGTTACTAGTGGTGATGTTGTAGTTGGTGATCGCTGTTTGATTCAGTTTGGTGTTAAAACTGATGGTCGTGTTTTTGTTGGTGAACATGTTATCATTGATGGTGGTCTTGAGGCATCTGATGACATCCGTGTGGATATTTTTTCTAGGATCGGTGGTGATGTTAGAAGTGGTGGTAATGTTTATTTTGGTGAAAAGGTGAAGGTGAAGGGTAAGCTTTCTCTTGAGGGTGACCTTGATGTTGGTGATAGTGTTGAGATAGAAGAAGGTTTTGAGGCTAAGGGTTGGATTAATATCCGTAGTCCAATCCCAGTTGTTATATATATTTTTATATATCTCCTTCAGCTTTTGAGGATGGGACGTAGCGAGGAAGTAAATAGGATTCTTGAGGAGATTGAGGAAAACGAGGAAGGGATAATACCTATTTCTGAAAAGTTTCTTTTCATCCCGAATAACTCGATTGTTGGTGTTCAGAAATCCAGGATCGAGTGTAACCTTCGTGTGGGTAAAAAATCTCGTCTAATTGGAAACTATGAAGTAAAAGGAGATGTATTCATTGATGACGATACTGTTATACATGGTAGTTTAAAAAATAGTGGCGATGTTTCCTGCGGTGAAAACGTTACTATTCATGGTAACATCCATGCTGATGGTGTTGTAAAAATCGAGGATAAAACCCATATAATAGGTGGAGTATCTGGTGAAAAGATTTATTTATCTAAAACTGCATCAGTAGATGGAGAATTATTCGCTAAAAAAGGAGTATCTTTTATCTCTCCTACTGAAAAAAAGTTGAAGAAAAAATTAAACGTTTTGAAAACAATGCTGATGTAGTAGATGAGGTTGAAAATTTATTGGAGTAAAAAAACAACATGAGCATGCAGATAGGGATAGTTGGGAAACCCAACGTGGGTAAATCAACTTTTTTTAACGCTGCTACTGAGGCACATGCTGAGATAGCGAATTACCCGTTTACCACGATTGATGCAAACCATGGTGTCATGTATGTGGGTAAACCCTGCCCGTGCAGGGATTTCAACGTCACGTGTACACCTCATAACTCTAAATGTATTAATGGTACACGTTTCGTACCGATAGAAGCTATAGACGTTGCAGGTCTCGTACCAGATGCGCACAAAGGACGTGGGTTAGGTAACAAATTCCTTGATGATCTACGTCAAGCACATGCATTGATACACATCGTTGATGCATCAGGTAGCACAGATGCAGAAGGAAAACCTTGTCCACCTGGAACCTATAACCCCATCAAAGATGTAGAATTCCTTGAAAAAGAAATAACCTACTGGATGAATGGTATTATAAAAAAAAACTGGGAGAATATAGCACGACGTTGCGAGTTAGAAGGAAAAAAAATCGAAAACATGCTCGCAGAAAAACTAACAGGATTAGGTGTAAAAGAAGAACAAATACATAATGGACTAAGAACCCTGAATTTAGATTATAATAAACCTTCGAAATGGACTGATGAACAACTCCTTGAACTCTCCAGCTATATAAGAAAACATAGTAAACCTATGCTAATAGCTTTTAACAAATGCGACATAGCATCAGATAATATAAACATACAAATAGAGGAACTCAGAAAAAAAGGGTACATTGTTGTACCAACAAGCGCCGAAGCTGAACTCGCACTTTCTAACGCAAGTAAAAAAGGTTTAATCAAATATAAACCCGGGAGTAACGATTTTGAAATACTAAAAAAAACAGAATTAACAGATAAACAACTTAAAGCCCTTGAATACATCAAAACACATGTTTTACAAAAATACGGCTCCACCGGTGTACAAAAATGTATAGAAGAAGCAGTTAAAATGCTAAAACTCATAGTAGTATACCCTGTAGAAGACGAGACACATTTAACAGATAAAAACGGGAGAATACTACCAGATGCATACTTTATGAAACAAGGAAGCACAGCCAAGGATCTAGCATACAAAGTACATACGGACCTAGGTGAACATTTTATAAGAGCAATAGACGCCAGAACACACCGCATCATCGGCGCAGATCACATATTAAAAGATGGAGACGTCATTAGAATAATAGCAGACAAATAAAAAAAACAGTGAAAACACTTCTTTTTTTTATTTCGCCACTCCTTCCTTCCCACAATTAGGGCATTTAACCCTAAAAACACCACTACCATTTACAGCTACTTCAGCAGTAAAAACATGTTTACACCCAGGGCAACGTACTTTAACTTTTTTCACCCTTGAAACACCCTCAATAGAGGAAGAATCTCCTGTTTTCTCAACAGGTTTCTCAGGTTTCTCAACACCTTCATCCACTATAGACGTCTCAGACAAAGATTTAGACTCCACAGTAGACTCCTTCAAAATTTTCTCCTTAATCTCATCGATTTTACCCTGAAGTTCTTCTTCCTCGCTCACAACCCCCACCGCTGAGGGTTTAACAAAACCTTCACCCTTAGAAGACAAAGTCTTCTCTCCCCGCTCCTCGTTTATCTTCTGTCTTTTTTCAACCACTGAAGACAAAACCTCATCAAAAGATTTACCTGCAGATGAACGCTCAGAAGAGTCAGAAACAAAAGTAGAAACTTTTTCTTCTTCTACTATTCCATCTCGTTCTGTAGAACGCTGATTTTCATCACCTTCAGACACCTGCTTCTCATCCCCTGTAGATAGAGACTCAACAGATGGTTTCACCTTCACACCTTTATCTATTTTCTCTTCCATGTCACCCTCCGCTGTTTTCTCACCTAGAGACCCTACTTCACTAGATAACCATTGTTCAAGCTCTAAACGTTCCTTATCAACCTCTACCCCGCTCTGCTGAGAAGACACCTGTTGAGTAACTTCTTTTTTTACCACTTCTGCATCCACCTGTTTTTCCATCTGAACTGGTTTTTCATCTATTTTTAGTTCTTTTTTTCTTTTCCTCTGCATCCACCAGTGTTCTTTTTTCTTTTTTATTTTAACATCAGAAACTGTTTCTTCCTCCTTCTGCGACTCCTTTAAACTAGAGAAATATTTTACAGAATAAGGAGCTACGAGATAAGTATATTTTATTGAATAATAAAGAGAAAACACAGTAAAGAACAAAGGGATACATGTGTAGCTGATAAATAATGGTTTAAAAATAAACGCTAAAGAAACATCTTCCATATTAGAGACATTTTGGATAAAAAACACTTGATAAAAGATAGCAACAGAGTTAAACAAAACAGTTATACATCCGATGAGTAAAAAACTAACCCCTAAGGGTTTATATTTTTTTACTAACATTATGTTTAAACCAACAGATGAAAACAATCCAAATATCACCACGCACCATAACATGATGTCAAATAAGTTTAAACTCTGATATAACATGTCTACCTCAGGGTTGTCACTGTTTTTTACCATCTCCTTATTTAAAAACAATTCCTTTGTTTCACCAGTGTTTTTAACTGAAACCCAGGGTAAAAAAGAAGCAGACATAAGAGCCATAACACTAAATATTAAAAGTAAAGTAATTGTTTTTCTAACCCTATACATCCTGTTTTTTTTCATCGAACGCTACCTCTATAAACATATAAAGTCTCTCTAACCCCTCCTATTTTCATTGATTTCTCTAATGCTTTAAAATTTATTCTAATTAAAGTAGAACTAGTTTTTATAATAAACAAAGCAATTATTAACAAAACCATAGGAGCTGGATAAAACATTACAATATTTGGTAAACTACGAGTAATAAACGACATGTTGTAACATAGTAGAATATACGACCCGAAAAATTTCATAAGCAACACAATAAGATAGATACCAATAACGCATGCGATCATAGCAGATACCGATTGTATAATAGCTGATTTTTCAAACGAATACCTTCTAAACCTATTAATAATGTTAAGAACTATAGAAACTATACCTAATAGTATCATAAACAAAAACAAATGATACATCATCAGAGGTGTAACTGTGAAGTCATCCATTGACAAACCCGTGTAAAAACTATGGTTCATAGGTGCGAAGAGGCTTTCAACCTCTATATAGTAGTGATCCTCTTTGTTTATAAAATCTCTATAGTAGAACTCTTCTACGGTTCCGTTTTCAGCTAACTCTGAATCATATTTAATATACAACCATGGTACATGGTTTATAATAGATATACATATAACCGCGGTGATTATTAAAACTATACCTGATTTAGGGAAAGGTTTTTTCTTAACTATTTTTTTTTCTTCTTCTCTAAGTCCTCTTGATACCTCTGCTTTTTTAAAATTTTCATCTAAAATTTTTTCTTTTATTTTTTCTTCATCTTTTTTAAATCTAAAGTCGATGTTAAAATCTTCTTCATCCTCAAAGTCGTTATATTCCATTTGTTCTCTCCTTTTACAGAAATGTTAAATTAAAATTAAACTATTAACTCTTTCTATCAAAAGAAAAATCAACTAAAAAAATTTTTATAGTTTTTATTTGAGAAAATTTTTAAAAAAATAAATTTAAAAATGGTTTTTATTCTATTTTGCACATGTTTTTTTACATGCATATGCAACTGCAATATATGTGCATATTTATCTGCGAAACAGTTTTTTATATCCACTAAGGTATTACTTTTTTCTTGGGATCACTCTAAAAAGAATTTAGAAAAAGAAGAAGAAATAATTTGGAATTAATTTGTTTAAATGGTTTTAAAAAAAACCCTTCTTTTTTTGAAGGAGGAAAAAGAAAAACATGATATCTCAAAGGAGGAAGAAACAGCAAAGTTTATCAAAATTCAGAGAAAGAAAAAACTTATTTGAAGATTTACCTGTGAAAACTATGAAAGTAACTATTCATGCATTGAGATGGGTGTTTCTCCTTATTTTCTTGTTTATAATCACTGGTATATTTGCATTGTTTCTCACTGGTGGTATGGATTATATTCAGATCGTCCTTGGTTACAGTATCGCAGGTTTCTTCACTTTTTTCATGGGGTATTTCGGATGGATTCTCGCTCAGGGGATAATTGAAATAATGACAGGTAAAGATGAGAAAACAGTGAGTGGCATTTCTTATTATATAAAAAAGAAAAGTAAAAAATATAAATATTAGCTTTATTAATATACCTAACTATAATTTTAATAATATTAGAATATTAGAAAAGTTTTTTTATTTCCTTTAAAAACAAATTAATAGTCGTAGTTTTTTTAATATATTAAATATATATTCAAGGTTGGGTGTTTAAAATCTTATGATAATATTTGATAACCATCTTCATCTTAGACGGGACGGGTTTTTTTTAAACGCGGTTAAAGATTTTAAAAAAGCAGGTGGTACACATTTTGTACTATGCCAATATCCCATGCCAGATTTAGTGGTTAAAAACAAAAGCTACCTTCCCTGTTACGTTGAAACATTAAAAATAGCTGAAGAAATCAAATCCCAAGTAAAAGATGTAGATGTTTTTGTAACAGTAGGACCGTATCCTGTTGATTATCTACTGTTGTCTAAAAAATTCGGTAGAGAAAAAACTATAACGTTGATGAAAAAAGGAATGGATGAAGCAGCACGGTTATGTGAAGAAAAAAAATGTATAGCAATCGGTGAAATCGGACGACCGCATTTCCCAGTTGACATCCAAACCTTTGAGGATTCAAATGAAATACTCATGTATGGTATGGAAAAAGCAAAAGACGTAGATGTACCAGTAGTGTTACATACTGAAACCACTACAACAAAAAACTGTGAAGAACTCGTGAAGATGGGAAAAAAAGTAGGTCTTAAACCATCAAAAATCGTTAAACACTACGCGCCACCATTGGTACTAAAAAAAGAAAACTATGGGCTCATGCCCTCAGTGTTAGGTAGTAAAAAAAACATTATCAAAGCATTAGAAAAAGGTACACGTTTCATGATGGAGACAGACTACATTGATGACCCCGCTCGACCAGGAGCTGTACTGGGTCCAAAAACAATACCACGTACAACACTGGATTTACTAAAAAAAGGATTGTTAACAGAGAAACAAGCATACACGATACATAAAGAAAACCCTGAAAAAACCTATAACATTGAACTATATGAATAGTTTCTTTTTAAACAGAATACTCTTTTTTTTATCAAAAAAAAATTAGAAGACACCCTCAACAATAAAATAGTAACATTACAAAAAAAATTATAAAAAATTCATGATAGTCTAAAAACAACAAAAAAAACATAAAAAAAAAGAAAAAAACTAAGTTTAGAAATTTATTTTTTCCTTATTCTACTCTTTTTTTTAACCAATATATTTTAACTCCTCTGACTTCTCTTTAGCCATGCTCTCCATTTCACGTAACTGATGAGCAATCTGTTCAATCTCACGTGCTTTACGTTCCAAAGCAGAAAGACTTAC
>QMTJ01000039.1 GCA_003651045.1 Thermoplasmata archaeon
CTCTGGATTACCTGACAAGAATACTTTCGTCTGTTCTGTATCTCTTTTATAATCTTTTTTACCCTGACCACGGATAATGTATATAATTAAAAAGGTGATAACCACTGCAACACCCCAAACTAAGGGGTTCCATAGACCACTACCTGTTTTGAATGTCTCTAGGAATGAAAACCATTCAAGCATTTCTAAATCACCCCCAGCACGGCTTTGACATATAACCCGTTTTTCAACATATCAGTAAGTGCATCAGCCGCTGGTTGCACTATATTGTTCACCACAAGCTCTGGGAATATCCCGAAGAAAACAATTACAATGGCGATAATCCCCATGGCTAATAGCATACTCTTTGGTACTTCCTTAGTGTCTTTAAATACTGATAGTTTTGGCCCAAGGAAAACAGAATGAAACACTTTTACGAACACAGCAAGGAGGAGTATACTACATAATATCGCGATAACCGCTAGAATCGGATTTATCTGATAAGTCGATTCATATATAAGTAGTTTAGAGGCAAAACCATTCATCGGAGGCATACCAGATACAGCAAGGAGGCCTATAAGGAAAAACACGGTTGTATACTTCATATTCCTCGCAAGTCCACCGAGTTTATTAACCGAAGTCTCCCTAGTCGCATAGTAAATAGCACCTGCAACAAGGAACAACAACCCTATATCCAATGCATCATTAATTATATGAAATAACCCTCCTTTTAACGCCATTTCACCAGATTCTGTTAACATGGTAACACCAGTATTTGAATCAACTGTAATTGTTGACAACGCTGCACCAACTGCTAGGATCATGTAGCCTATCTCTGCTACTGCTGCAAATGCTATCATCCTTTTCAAGTTAGACTGTTTAAGCGCCATGAGTACACCGACGACTATGGTAGCGAGAGCCAATGCAACTATGAAAACTGAGAGTAATACGTTTAACGACACCTGATTCACAGCTGTTGTTAACTCTCGTCCGTAGAGTGTAAAAACAACCCTGAACACACCATAGAGACTAGCTTGTGTAGCACCTATAAGAACCAAGGTAACAGATGAAGGAGCACAACCATATGCATCAGGTAGCCACATATGCATCGGTACAATACCTGCCTTCATAGCAAGTGCAACTAAGAGTAGAACTAGTGCCATTTTATCTAAAAACGTGTACTGTATACTATTCGCAAGTACAGCCATATTAAGAGCATCATATTGACCATAAAGTAACGCTATCGCAAACAATACAAAGAGAGCACCAATAGTACTTATCACTATGTATTTAAAACCAGCATCCACAGCTTTGCCTTTATTAACCCAGAACGCTACTAGTGCAGCAGACGAAATCGATGTTATTTCTAGGAATACAAAAAAGTTGAACATATCCCCAGTAAGCACCAACCCAATCATACCAGTAGTCATCAACAAAATCAGGGTATAATATTTATCAAGACCTGTCTCTTTTTTCATAAAACCCCATGAGTAGATAACCGCTACAAGTGGGAGAACCACTGCTATAATAGCCATAAAAGCACTTAAACCATCAACTTCAAAAAATATCCTAATAACAGTCTCACCAGGTTGATATGAACCACCGAAAACATAAGTCTGTATACCGTTTGTGAAAACATCATTTACAAGTAAAAACACCACTGTGGTTGTTAAACCCATGACAAGTATTACAAAAACATTCCTAGCTCTATCACCGATCTTACTAACTAAGGGTGTTAAAAAAGCACCAAACAATGGAACTGCGACAGCTAACGCGGGGAGGTTATCAAAAAACATGTTATTCACTCGTCTTCACCCCCTATCTTACGGGCATCTAATGTTTTATAATGACGGTAAATATAAACAATAAATGATAACATCAAAGCAAGAACTGCTACACCAATGACAATACTAGTCAGAGTCAACGCCTGCGGCACAGGTAGAGACATTAAACCACCAGGGCTACTAGTATAAATAGGAGCAGTACTACCTTTACGGTATCCCAATGTTATAAGAAACAAGTTTACACCACTCTCAATCAATGTAACACCAATCACCATCTTGATAAGGTTACGTTTAAAAACCACACCATATAGACCTACCAGGATAAGCGCAGCTACTGCGAGATAAGGTATATTATAAATCATCTTTTACCATCCTCCATCTCTCCCTTTTTAAATGTGGATGTCGCATAGGCCATGACTAGTACAATAGCGAACAAACCCGCTATTACTTTTAAACCAACAGCGAAATTCATCAACGGAAGGACACCACCTGTGTTAAAATTAGCAACTCTGGACAGATACCCTGGTATTTCGCCAAATAAAAACTTGTTACCCACTAAAAAGTTTTTAAAAAACACTGTACCAAAAACAAGTCCTAGTAAAGCGAGTAATATAAAAGCAACTGCACCAGTACTCTCAAGTATAGAAAGCTGTTTCTCTCTAATTTTCCCTATAGTCCAAATTGACCCATGTGCAACAAGAAGCATCGCGCAACCTGATGCAACAACTGCTCCACCCTGAAAACCACCACCTGGTGTAAGATGACCATGTGCGATAATATACAAACCATATATCACGATAAATGGGAAAACAACACTTGATACAGTTTTAACAATCTTAGACATACCCATACTCATTTTTTCAACCTCCTAAAAACTAGTATAACACCTGCGACAGCAGTAAACAGTACCGTTGCTTCACCAAGTGTATCAAAACCACGGTAATCAAACACAACAGAAGTAACACCATTATTAGCACCCACTTCAGTCTGCGTATTATGTATTATATAATCATCCATTACAGGGTTATCAGGTGAACCAAACGGGTGTGTAAGAAGAGCAGCGAAAACAAAAAACACTGCAACGACAGTGAAGAAAATAACAGCCGCAAAATCCCTCTTTAACATGTAACGTTTACACCTCCTCCATACGCCGGGTAGCTCTTATCGCAATGATCAAAATCGCAGTTGTAAGACATGCTCCTACTCCTGCTTCAGCAATAGCGACATCAGGCGCCTGAAGTATATAAAACTCTAAAGACAATAGCAGGCTCATAGCAGCAACAGCGATTGTAGCTGCTAGTAGATCCTTAAGATAAATGGCAACGACCGAGGTGATGACAACTAAAATAGGTACTACAGCATGTACAATATCTATCAACAAATTCTCCACCATATAATATTATCCCTCCTCTTCTTCTTTTTTCTTCACAGTTGCTGTTTTTTTACCTATACTCTTTTTTTTCGTAGTTCCTCCTTCTAAGTCATCGACTACTGCTTTAACAGGTTTAACACCACTACGATGCGCTGCACGAGCTATCGCATGTGCACCAGTAGGATTAGTAACAAGTATAGCAACTAATGCAACCCCTGTATGTATAGCTAAAATAGAACCATCTGTGTTTCCAAACCACCACATCCTTAAACCCAAGAGTATCACAGAACCAGAGAGAAAAATCGAACCAAAAGTGGTACATTTCGTACCAGCATGAAGCCTTGTATAAACATCAGGGAAACGTAACAAACCAACACCAGCTAGTAGGTTAAAAAAAACACCAACCCCTAAGAAAATGTAGACGATTATATCAATTATTGAAAACATCATATTTAGAAACCCCCTCCCTCAAGATATTTAGCAATAAACAATGTAGATATAAACGATAACAATGCATAAACAATAGCTACATCAATATATATCACTGAACCTGCTGCGACACCATAGATGATCATGCCTACTATCACTAGAGTGTTAACAGTATCAAGCCCTACTACACGGTCAGGAGCAGTTGGTCCTTTGATAATCCGGATAACCGCCATTATTACTGATAAAAAAAGCAAACCCAGGACAAATAGATAAACTGTATCAAAAGATTCGATCATTCTGCAATCCTCCTTACCCATTTAGGAAAACTCCCGCACACATATTTATAGTCAATAGGTTTTTTCTTCAAAGCCTCTTTTTTAACATTAATCCAATGAATATAGAGATCGTTTTTATCCTCATCAATATCAACACTAAGTGTACCAGGTGTAAGTGTTATAGAGTTAGCAAGCATAGTTATACCAAGATCTGTTTTGAGACCTGGTGAAATTTTCACAATACCAGGGTTTATTTTACCAGTTATAACACGATATGCAACATCAAAATTCGCTTTTGCCATACCCCAAAAAAATGGTATAAAAAGATAAAATAAAAAGGTAAACCATCTAACTGGGTTAAGCATCCTGAAATCTTTTTTCACAAAAATTTTTCTACCAATAGCACCAACGATAACTGATAGGATAACACCGAACAGGATTTCTTCATTACTCCATAACCCTAAGTTGAAAAAGTCAGAAGCCCCAGTTGCGCTACCTATTGTTAATAACAGGTAGATTATAAAACAAACAATAGTTGTAACAATAAATGCTAACATATATTTTTCCTCCCTTAGCCTTTATTTTTTTCCTGATTTTTATGTGTCAGTGTAATTCTAAAGGTTTTTAAAACCTTATGGTTTTTTTATCTAAATATTAGACAAAAAACAAAAAAAACCGGGAAGGTAAAGGAATGACACGGTTGTACCTCAAAAATAATAAAAGCACAAAGTTATACCCCCTGTCTAAGGGAGGTAAACTTCCATGAATGTTAAACTCATAGGTTTCACTCCTAACCCTGAGAAACTACCGGCTATGGCTGCTAAGCTTACACATAGTAAAACTAAACCTGAGGATCTTGATAAAACATCTGATGAGGAACTCAAAGCTGTTCTTAAACATGTGTTGAAACTTGGTCATACTAGCGTGATTGAACATACTTATTTTACTTTCGCGATTAGTGATGTAAGCCGTAGTCTTACTCATCAACTCGTTCGTCATCGTATCGCTAGTTATGCTCAGCAGAGTCAACGTTATGTTAACCTTAATGAACCAAACTATGTGACTCCTCCTACGATTGCTAAAAACCAGAGTATGAAAAAAGCATATGATGAAACTATGCAGAATATATGGCATGAGTATAATAAACTATTAAAGCTAGGGATACCAGCAGAGGATGCAAGGTTTGTACTACCTAACGCTACTTGTACTAACATTATTGTTACTATGAACGCTCGTTCTTTGTTGAATTTTTTTGAACTACGCTGTTGTTTACATGCACAGTGGGAGATACGTAAACTCGCGAATAAAATGCTTAAGGAAGTAAAAAAAGTAGCACCAGTGATATTTAAAAACGCTGGGCCAGCATGTAAATCCAAAGGTTTTTGCCCGGAGAATAAAAAAAACTGTCCATGGTACCCAAAAGTAAAGTAGTGGTAAAAAAAATATGAAACGACCTTATGTAATTATTAATTGTGCAATGTCTGCTGATGGAAAAATAGCGTCTCCATCTGGTAAACAAATACGTTTATCCAGCGAAGGAGACATTAAACGGATGTATCAACTCCGTAATGAAAACGATGCAGTATTAGTAGGTATTAACACTGTCCTCTCAGATAACCCTCGTTTAACTGTTAAAGAAAAATATGTTAAAAAACCTATTCAACCAATCCGTATCATCCTTGATACACATTGTAGAACACCAGAAGACGCACTTGTTGTGAATAAAGACGCGAAAACACTTATTATAACAGGTGAAAAAAACACGTGTAACAAAAAATTCAATAGCAACGTTGAAATCATTAAATGTGAAACAGATAAAAATGGTTTAATAAACCTTGAAAAAATGTTAAAAATTTTACTATTGGACTATGAAATAAAAAACTTGATGGTTGAAGGTGGAGGCAGGGTTATATGGAGTTTTTTAAAAAATAGACTATTTGATGAAATGTTTGTTTACATCGCCCCAGTAGTAATAGGTGGAAAAAGCACACCCACTCTCACCAGGGGTGAAGGAGTAGAAAACAAAATGATACCTCTTCAAATAGTTGACATCCAACATATCAAACCAGGTATTCTTATACATTACAAAATTTAAAAACAACCATAAAAAAAATGATGAAGTATGAAGTTTTTATGCGACCAAATGCTTGGTACACTTGCGAAATGGTTACGTATACTTGGTTTCGACACCTTTTATGCTAACTCTACAATGGATGATTCAGAGATACTCAGAATCACAAAAAACGAGAAACGCATACTCATCACAAGAGACAAAGCACTATCATCTACTGCTAAAAGAGAAAACCTACAAACCATTGAAATCAAATCAACAGATATAGATGAACAACTTAAACTGGTTTTAAAAAACATAAAACTTGATGAAAACAATTTTTTATCCAGATGTCTACTCTGTAACACCCTTGTAGAAGAAATAGATAAAAACAAGATAAAAAACAAGGTCCCAGAAAAAGTTTTCAAAAACAATGAAAAATTCTGGTACTGCCCAGAATGCAATAGAATCTACTGGAAAGGAAGCCATTACCTGAACATGATCAAAAAGATCAATAAACTAAAACAACACTAAAAAAAAGTTTTTTTATATCATCATTTTAACCATCTGAGCATGCGGTACACCTTTTATCTTAATAACGCAATTAGGATCTATAATACCCATCTCAATAGCGCAGTTTATAGTCTCCTGGCCAACAAGATTCGCAATAGTTGCTTCCTCTAAAAACTTCTTCAAAACCTCTATAGTGACTCGTTCACCCTCATAAAAACCCGGGGACACATATATTTGAAATTTTCCCTCCTCAAATTTTTTTCCTAATAGTTTTTCATCACATGCCGCAATCAGTACATCTTCGCCTTTTTTGTATATCTTTATACTTATCATATCTATCGTTTTTTCCTTAGCAGCTTTCTTCCTTCTATTTTCTATGTTAGTTTTTTTTCTTTTATATTTCTTTCTGAAAAAAACAATAAAAAAACCTTCTTCTTTATATTAAACGAGTAAAACCCTATGAAGAGGTACTATGTTTTTTTCACTAAAAACACATTTTTATAGAAGACTATATATATTACCTATTTTTTTTGAAGTTAAATATTTAAACGCATCAATTTTTTTCCTTAAAACCGTAACTCTAAAATCCCTATTATGCTATTCCTCTTTTTGTGACATCAACATAAAAAAAATAAAGAAGAGTTTTTTTTGTTAGGATAAAAAAGGGGTTATATGAGAACAATAATTAAATCATTCTCAAAACATGGAACACTAATACAGCCAGATACGTTAGAATATATTATGTCAAAAGAAAACCCTGAAGAGTTTACATCTTTTGTCACTAAACATTTAAAAGAATTTCCTCTGATTTTAACACTTGAACATGTAAAACAGTTAGAAAAATCAATGAAAACAGAAGAAACACCGTCACCACTCCCCATAGAGGGTTCTCAGGAGATCAAAGAAATACAAACAAAAATGCTCTCCAGTATATATGATAGTAAACCATCTTATACTTTATCTGAGGATGTTGAATTAGAATTTGATGATCCTGATAAAGAAGATCAGATAGAGGTACCAGAAGAAGATTTAGAGGAACCCTCCACATCTCAGATACCACAGGTAGTAGAGATTAAAAAAGTAAAAACATGGAAACCACCTGCTAAAGAATACAATGCTGAGATTAAAGTAATCAAAGATGTGACAGGTAATAGTCTCTGTGAAGGAACCACAGATGATTTCACAAAACTATTTGTCAACCGTTACAACTCTATAAGAAAAATCTTAAGAAGTCAGAGGAGAGAACTTGCAAATGCGGTTCCAATCAGTAGAATCAAAAAAAGCAGTTTAAAAGATATACAAATCATTGGCATAGTAAAAGATGTAAGAACAACAACAAATGGTCATAGACTGATTGAAATCGAAGATGAAACAGATACAGCAACATGTATCGCTTTGAAAAATAATCACCAAATCCATCAAATAGCAAACGAGGTAGTACTAGATGAAATAATTGGAATACAAGGTCGACTTAGTAAAAATGGTGATTTAATCATTATAAACAACATCATCTACCCAGATATTAGTATACAAAACAAGAGACATAAATCCGAGGTACCACTATATGCTGCTTTCCTCTCAGATATACACATTGGTAGTAAAAAATTCATGACTGAACAATGGAACTCGTTTTTAAAATGGATAAACGGGCAACTTGGTAACACCCGGCAGAGAGAAGTAGCAGGTAAAATAAAATACATAATAGTACCCGGTGACGTCGTAGATGGTATAGGAATCTACCCCAACCAAGAAAAAGAACTCCTAATTGGTGACGTCTACCGTCAATATGAAGCATTAGCTGAACAACTGAGATTTATACCCGAC
>QMTJ01000040.1 GCA_003651045.1 Thermoplasmata archaeon
ACGGGTAGAGGTTACACAGTAATCAGCCTCTGGGGTTCATCTTATGAAATGGGTTACGCACAAGCTGAACTCCTTGGTGAGTATATTGTTAAAATAGTAAAAGAAAACAAGAAACATCTTGGTGACAAATACGATAGTGTAAAACAACTCATGATGGATCTCATATGGATGCCAACTGATATCCATGATGAAATCAAGGGTATGGTAGATTGTTTAAATAAAACTCATCCCCTAGAAGACATAGACATGTTAGACATTATGGTTTTCAACACAATAGGTGACTGGGAGTACGCGAGTTGCCGTAGTCACACTTGCTGGGGGCGTTATGTTTCCTCACCAGTTAAAACATTATCAACTCGTAGACTCGACTACACAGTTCCTTATTCTTCTGCGTATCATCATGTTTTATGTGCACGTGCACCTAATGATGGTTCACCCTGCTGGGTTAGCCTTGGATGGCCTGGTTTAGTCACAGCAGTTACTGGTGTGAACGAATATGGTACAATGGTTTCTCTCCATGATTATAAATCATATAACGCAGATGCATCACCTGGTCGTATGCCAAGGATGATAGCATGTAGATACATGTTAACCTACATTAACGACACTAATGTTTCTACTCATTTAACCAAGGTGTACAACGAACTACGTAACTATGAGATTATGACAGGTGGTTTCATAAACTACTACGCACCAGAAGGATATGGTGGTGTGATAACCTGCAACCCTTACGTATCTGGACCTGACGCCTATGATCTACGGAGACCCTGCGAAAACTGGCATCATGGAGAAGCAATGATCACTACTAACACATGGACGGATGGGAACTATACACCAATCGATGAAGACTTCGGAGCTGATGCATACTATAATGATGAAACACCAAAAACCCTAGAGAGCCACTGGAACCTGTTAGAAGTACCAGGAAGAGTACATCTTAACACCCATATCTTAGGCGTCGCATATCGTAACCACAATGATATGACTATCTGGGCTGAAGGTAAGTTAAACATTTTTGGAAAAAGAACACCCCGTCTTGAATGGGAATGGAACGACCTGTTCAACCCGCAGAAACCATCGAAACCACACATATATGGTCCATCATCTGGAAAACCCAAAGTAGAATACGAGTACACTTTTTATGCTATAGATCCAAACAATGACAACCTATATTATATTATAGACTGGGGTGACAACAATAGTGAAACAACTATTGGACCATATCGTTCTGGTGAAAAAGTAACAGCAGCACATACCTGGAATGAAAAAGGCATCTATACTATAAAGATTAAAGCTAGGGATACAACAGGGTTCGAAAGCCAATGGGCGACATTAAAAATCAACATACCAAAAAGTAAAAAAACATTGTATCTACTAAAAACAAGGTTAAACAACCACCTATATACCCTAACAAGTCACCCATCTTTATCGCTATATCTCCCGATTGCATCCATAGAAAACGATGCAACAGATTTAAAAATCTTCTGCATAAATATTGCACCTACAACAAGATTCATATGATAAGTAATCAACCTAAACATTAACACAAACGGACCAATATACACCTGCGAATTAACAGAACCAAGGATAATACTATACAAACCACCAGCACCTAACTCAGTAACACCAGAAGAACCAGGTGTAGTAGGCATCATAACTATAATTATTAAAAAAACCTGAGCAGCAAAAGACTCAACAACAAAAGAATCCAAACCAAAACCCATCAGAATCATAGAAGGAATCAACCAACCACATACCCACATAACCGCAGTTAAAAAACCTGCTAAAATAAACATAGATTTATTCTGTTTTAAAAAAAGCATCATACTAGAATGAAAATTATCAACCTCACTATTAATCCTATCGATAACTGTATTCTTTTTTTCCTTATTTTTTGAAAACCTACTAATTTTTTTATTAAACCATATCAAAAAACTTTTTGTTTTCTCAGAGTTCTTAATAGCATAAAAAAACAAAAAAATAACTATTAAAAAAACAATAACACCTACTGTTAAACCAGTACCAATAGCACCACCCATATTTATCCTGTTTTTAAAAACAAAAAACGCAAAAGGAACACAAAAAAGTAAAAAAACCGCATCTAAACCCCTTTCACCAAGGACAATAGCAGTAGAACCACCAAGACTCATACCTTTCTTCCTAAGGAGATAAACACGTATAGGTTCACCACCAGCCATACTAGGGGTTATACCTGCAAGGAACAAATTCGCCATAATAATCTTAATGGACTCCCACCAACTAATTTTAACGTTTTCACCAGTAGCATTAGATAAGATTTTTAACCGTAAACCCCATATACACCAACTTAAGAAGTTTAAAAAAACCGCTATCATGAAAAACTCGTATCTTATCTTTTTTTCGAAGATTTCTCTGATTCTTTCTGGGCTAACAGTTAGATATAAAATAACAAATATAAAGATAATACTAAGTGAAATACTTAGAATAATTGAAAGTTTAATGTTTTTCTCTCTTTTTTTTCGTTTATCCACAAAGTCTTTAATTTAACAAGTATTTATCATAGTTATGGTTTACAAAAAAATTTTTTTTATTCTTTAGGGACTATAATCTCAAATTCACCATTGTACACCCCACCATGTGTCCAGTTGGTAGCGAGTGTTTGATCAACTGCTACAAAATCTTTTGTTTCAACTATAGACGGATTTTCTATGTTTAAAATGAATTTTTTAAAATGTAAACTATTAGACGTAGTTTTTTTAATTTTTGCACCAACAACTGGGAACAAAACCTTATACACAACAAGATCATGTTTTAACATTTCAATTAAAACCGGGTTAAATATAATACTAATCTTGTCCTTAATTTTTTTAACTGTTATCCAAAGAGTAATCTTATGGAAATCAGATAAAAATTGAACACACACTGAGGTTTTACTAATAGAAAGAATCTTAGTGTTTTTAATATGTTTTTCAAACAAATCCACCTTGTTTTTATCTACAACCACTGGGTTTTTTACCCCTGTTAAAAAATATTTAATATCACCTATTGAGAGAAGATATTTACCTATCTGACTTCTTAAAACTTGTTTTATTTTTGTTTTTAACCGGTTTCTAAAAATGTAAGGTCCATAAAAAGAAAATGAGATTCCAAAATCGTTTAGTTTTTCACCATTAATAAAAATAATTTTACATCTGTTTAAATCAAATCTACAGATCAGTTTTTTGTTGTACAGTATTTCTAAAAAACTATTTTTTCTTTTTATATAGACTGTTTCTGTCTCCTTTGTTACAGGTTTAGATGATGGTTTTTGAAGATTTTTTTTATTTTTTATAAATTGATAAGAAGCATTCATCAACTCAGTTGTTGCAAAGGTTTGTTCCATGGGTAATGGTTCCAATGTTGAGAAATCCTTCGGGAATACACCTTCAGATAACCCACCGTTTTCAGTAGTCCACTGTACTGCTGCGTTGTACATTGTCTCTGCTAATTTCCTCCAGAATATTTTTTTATCATACCCTGATAGTCTGAGAAAACTTGATACAACCCACATGGTTTCATATGGTGAGATACGTGGTGTAATAGAGTAAGAAATCGGATGGAAATTAAACATCAACTTCCAGTTACTCGTGTTATAGAGGTATATCCATGGTAAAATATAGTACGAATATGTTTTTGCCTGTTCTAAATATTTTTTTTTTCTAGTTAACTCATAAGCATCAAGAAATGCATTGATAATGTTTATTGCTGAGAAAGCCTCTGGTTCATTTAAACCAATGTCTCTTAAACCATTATAACAAATGGGAAATGGCTCTTTTAGATATTCTAAGGCTTTTAATGCTTTTTTTTTCATTTGTTCATCTTTAAAAATTTTGTATCCTGAAAGAAGAGCACGAGCTGCTTCTCCTGTTCCACCATGTGTCTCATAGTTTGATAGTTTCTCTGGTCTAAACCTCATTATACCTTCTTGTTTTACTGCCATCGGCCAACTACCATTTGTTTTCTGAGTTGATATAATGTATTCTATTGATTGTTTAACTAGAGATTCAAGTTCTTCATCAGGGTTTCTTTTTAAATATTCTAAAAGATGATATGTTATTGTAGCTTGTCCACCTGGGTAGCCAGAGTACCCGCAGTCCATGTAAAAGTATCCTTTTAACCCTTGTTTAGTTAGATTCGTCATATTGTACCAGATGATTCCTCTACCAGTTCTTCTGGGTTTCGTATAGAGTAGAGGGTTAACGAAATGTTCCCTAAGTCTATCCTTCCATTCTTTTAGTTGTTTATTTTTTGTTTCATCAAACCATCTGGAGAAATAATCTAATCTAACTGCTTCATATGAGAGTAACGAGTAACTCGCGTTACTGAAAGTGAAACCAGTTGTATCCCTCCATGGTAGTTGAAGAAATGAACCAGTGAGATTATCATATGATCTAAACAATGCATTCTGAGCTTTTAGGAATACTTTTTCAGGGTTTTTAACTGATATCTCCCTTGGAAGATGTTTTTTCATTATCGTATAAACTGCTTCTTCCCAGTTTTTATGTTGTGTTGTTTTAACGGAGAATTTAAAACGTGTTCCTTTTTCTACTGTGACATTTATTTTTTCTTTCTCTGAGAAACCAAGCCAAGCCGTGTTTTTTTTCTTAATTTCAAAAGAAGTTAATAGATAAAACGAGACAACATAGTTGTCATCATTTTCTTCAAGTCTTATAAACGGAAAAACATCTTGATTGTTTATCTGCACAAACGGGTCGAATTCTATAGATACACAGGTTTTTTCAAATTGTAAAACCATAACCGGGGTTTTCACATATATCAACGATCGACTTCTGATACCATCGATTATTTGATCAGGTATTTTAATCATGTAATATGTTGAAAATGGATAAGGTAAAGAAATGTCTTGATCAAAAGAGAATTTATTTTTTGTATACCACATCCCCCCTATAAAACTATATTTTAAAGGTTTTTTTTCAATTCTAATTTTTTTTAAAAGTAATTTATCTACTAAGGGTTTTTCTATAACAATATAGTTTTGATCGTTTTGTATTTTGAAATATTCTCCATGTTCCTCTTGAATCATCATATGTGATACACTACTTCTAACTAGTTAGTTGCTCATATAGTTTTATGTGTTCAGTAGCGGTTTTTTCTATGTCAAACCTTTCTACTACCTTTGTTTTTCTCCTGTACTCATCTAACATTTTCTTATCAAAATCGTTTTCAGTTATATCATTTAAATCTTTGAAATAGATGAGGTTATCCCCAAATGCTTCATGGTATTCTTCGATATCTCTAGCTATCATGGGTAGACCCATGGATAATGCTTCAAGCATTACGATGGAATGCCCTTCGGCATAGCTTGGCATGAAAAAAACATCAGCAGCTGAGTAAGCCTCGGTTATATCCTCTATGAAACCTGGGAATATTGCGTTGCTACTTCGTTTTTCTATAGCTCTCTTTATTTTAAGGTATTCTTTAGAAAAACCACCATAGGGGAATCCACCGATCCATATGAATATTATATTGGGGAAACGTTTAGCAGTTTCTAAGAAATCATATATGCCTTTTCTTGGAGTTCTCTGTGCAACAGTTAGTACAAGGATTTTGTCTCCCGCTATTCCATATTTTTCTCTAAATGTTTTTCTCTTGCCCTTGTCTGGTTTAAAAGCCTTTGTGTCTATCCCATTGTATATCACTGTTACATCTTTTTTAATTTTCATCTCTTCTAATAGTTCTCTTTTACATTTATTTGAGACTGCTATAATGTGATCAAAACGGTTGTACAATGGTTTATACAACCAGTTTATAAGAAAGGGCAGGGCAATATTTTGAAGGTTAAGATTGGGTGTAGAATGGGCGGTAATAATCTTAGTTCCTTTGAATCTCTTGGCATATAACATTGAAGAGGGACCAAAGGTGTGGAAATGTGCTATGTCGAAATCATAGGTTTTTTCATTCCATTCAACATCGATTTTACTCTGCAACCCATTGTATAGGTTTTTTGCTGCAGTTGCGCATCCTAGATATTTGAATGCACCAAAATCCTCCACTATAAAATTAACTCTCATCCCAGATCACTTTTTCTTGATCCCTTTATATATTGATCAAGGGAACTCCAATTAACAGCATATATCTCAACCCAATGAATCTCTTCACCTATACTATTCACTGTCGCGTTTCTATACACCAACTCAAAAGGAGGTTGTTTAAACTTGTCATAGGATTCATTAGTCATATAATAATATTTACCAACATCAACATTTACAACATTATCACGCATGATATCATCAATAACAACGTAACTAATGTTAAGCTGTATAATCTCGTCTCTACACTCTGAAAAGTTTTCTGCAGTCCACGTAGTATTAGTTTCACAATATGTAATATTGAACCCTTCAGCCCATGCTAACATTTCAAGCCGATGATCCGATGCAATAACACTCGAATTACTTATGTTACCTTTCATCCATTCTACAACATTAACACAAGGTGTAGATACACGCTCATCAATGGTTTTTAAAGAATCAATTGTAGGATAAGTCGACATCAAATTCGCAATAAACAATACCAGGATAACACAAGTTGCAAGTATATTTCTCTTATAACGAAGTTTAAATAAAACACTATTATCCCCCTGTGAAGAACCACTATACTTCCTGATTTCTGTCTCTTTAACATGATGATCTTTAATTATTTCTTTTAACGTCAAAGCAGCAGGTATACACGATGGAACCACGAGATACTCTAGATGTCTATCAGGTAATAACTCTGCAGAAACAAGTGAATACAAAAGAGACAACAATATACCAATAATCCATCCCTTAATCAAGAAACCATTCCTAATAGAATTTAAAGAAGAAAACCCTGCATAAGAAAAACTAATGATAACAAGCATAGGAACTGAGAAAACAATCGCCATTGGAGTAATCTTAACATATACACCAGGTACACCAGTTATAGAAGCAATAATCAATATACAAAGCAGTACCAAAAAACTAACAACTATTTTTTTATATTTATCTAAACGAGGAAAAACAAAACCAGTATTTTTCAAAAAATTAAAACGTTTTAACCTACCTGCAAACAATACACCCACAAATAGAAAAACGTAAAACAAAACCATAACCATATTAGCAGGTAACGAGAAAAACTTGTTCCTCATAAAACTCTGATAAACTGGTGTCGCAACAAGCATCCAGTAACTAAAAGCAACGGTTGATACAAAAAAAACATAACCTATAATATACAATACTTGACGAGTAACACGTTCTCTTTTTGAAACATACGCGAAAGTCAAAAACGTTATAGTAAGAATATAAAAATAAGTAGTAAAATGATGAGACAAAATCAACAAAAAAGTAGACACAACTAATGGAACTGAAAACACAGGTTTCTTCTGAAACCTAATAAAAAAATACAAAGACAACATCATAAAAAAATGACCAACAGTTAACGGCGCTGCATGACTAGTCTGATACACATGAAGCACAGAAACCGCAAGAAAAGCAGAAGAAAACAAAGAAACACGTTTATCCTTAACAAGCTCATACACTACAAAATAAAAAATAAAAACAGTTAAACCACCAAAAAACGGCGCAAGCTTCGGCATAACCCAAAAAATATCAAGACCTGTAACCCAATGAACACCCACGGTTATAAGATACAAAACAGGGAAATAATTATAAGAACTACCCCACCCATTATACTCCGGGAAAACCACCCCTGTCGCAGCTATATCCTTAGCGAGACCAAAATAAATACCAAAATCCACACCCCACGCCGCGTTCATCCACGCCGGGAGTGATCTAATTATTATCGCAACAGCTGTAATAACCAAAAGCCAGAACAACCAATTACTATTACTTTTAATACTCTTTCCTTCCATTTACCGCACTGCAAAATATAATTTGTCTTTATATTGTTTTACATCTAACAATTTATACAACAAATTATACAACAAATGCTACACAAAAAATGAAAAAAAAGAATTTATTGAAACGGACTTTTTTTCACATTAACAATAACATCCATAATTTTTTCAACAGATTCATCAACATCACACTTCCAAGTTATACCAGTTGTTCTCATAGCTTTCTCAATATCAACTGTTAAATTTATTTTATCTTGACTAACAGAATAAAACGTGTTTCTACTATTATGATACTCCGCTAAATACTCTTGCTCAGTCTGACCAGGTGTCGGTGTCATAAGAGCCTTAACCCCTATAACAGCTAAATCAAGAA
>QMTJ01000041.1 GCA_003651045.1 Thermoplasmata archaeon
ATAGTGTTTTCTTTTTCAATATGATCACATCTCACGATTCCTTTTTGTCCGTTGAGTTTAACTATTTTTATTCCCATTTCTCTACAGTTTTTGTTATACATTTTTTTGCATTGTTTCTGAATCGCATTGTTTAACTCAGCTATGTCAAAAATCTTATTGTCTTTACTATGGATGTCAAAAACAATGTATCTATGACGCTTGTTTTTTTTAACTATAATATTTACCTCCTGAAAAAAATGGGAGTTTTATGGTAAAAAAAGCACTAAGTTTTTTTTATTCTGATTCTATACGTGGTGCTAATAAATAGGTTACATGTCCTTTGTTATCTGCTATGTTAAATTCAACTCTGATTGGGTTATCATTTCCTAGCATTATTGTTATTGGGTCTTCTCCTTTTACTGGTTTGATCATGTTGCTGAAGTAGTCTATCGAAAATAAACTTTTACATTTGGTAGTAGTGTTCAACTCTAAAAGTAGGTCTTTAGGGAGTTTTAAATTTACAGTATCAGTGTCCCCTTCTGCATATAGTTCAAAATTGTCTTTATCTACTGTTAAAGCTAAGTGATCAGAAACTGCTTCTGAGGCTCGTACTCCTTGGTTGAGTTCAGATGCCTTGAGTACAACCTTAGCAGGTAGGTTTAGGTTAGGCATCTTTGGATCAGGCATACCTGCTGTGTCTATAAGCCCCATTTTTCGGATTAGATTACCGATTTTTATAATAAGCCGGTTTGTATCTTCATCATATTCTAATGTTATTATATCTCCTGAGCCTGAAAGACGCATTATACTTGCTAGTTTATCCATGTCTATCCCGAGTTCCATTTCATTTGCTTTGTATTCTTCAAATGCTTTATCTTTGACTTGTAAATCAACCATTGCTACATGTGCAGGGTCAACAGCTCTAAGTGATATTCCTTTTGATGTAATATTGAACTTTGCCTCATTAACAAGTGGTGATACTACATCTATTACTCCTTTAAGTACATCTGATTTCACTTTAACATTAAACATGTTTTTCTTTTCCTCCCCAAATTTTTTTTAGTTTACGATGTTGGAATGCTTGGTTAAATTAAATACGTTTTTTGTTTATAACACTGACGGTATTATTCAAGATAGTTTATTACAAATCACAAGCCTCGCTAGTCCACAAAACGCTCTTGGTAAAATATCGAAGGGTGATTTTGAAAAATGACCACACCACGTTGTATAGCCTACAAAGTTATGTACTAAAACACTATGATTGCCTTCTATGATTTTTGTCACATTTGGATCTGACATAGACCTAATTAAAGGAGTAATCACTGTTTTAGCTCGAGCATCGTTTTTATATCTACAAAAAATCAAATGTTTTTTTATATGTACTTTAAAATGAGGTAACATTATTTTAAAAATTTTGAATCGTGTAATTATTGTAACAATAGTTTTAGTTTTAAAATGTAATCCTCTACCATGAGATTTAATATATAACAACCCAAAACTAAAAGACAAATTTAAGGTGGTGTTTTCCAATAGGTTCTGCAGATACATCTGCATTTTAGTATCTTTTTCAAATAACTCATTACATTTATCAGCAAGTACTTCGCCTAAATCATCTACTTTATTTAGATTCAAAGATACCTTTATAGGTGTTACAGACCCATCAGGGCCATATCTAAATATTGTCATAGTTTCGATAGAACTATTATTGGAGTTTTTGTTAACTGAGTCAATACTTTTAGCCATTGAATATCCAAAAGACGATACTAGGATGATTAGGCACACAATAAATACAATTGATTTTCTGCTTTTTTTGTACATATTATAATCTCCATCAAATTTAATGTATGTATTAATATTATATTAATAATATTTAAAGATTTCTTAGTCTTCCCGCCAAGTATGACCACATTTAGTACAAGTATAAAACCTACTCTCAGGCTCGTCACTACCTCTCATCTGACGGAGCACCCAAAAAGCCTCATTGTGACCACATTTAGGGCAGCTAACTCTAGTTCTAGGTAGAACCTTTTCTCTCTCCTGATCCTCAACAACAATTAACTCTTTTTCTCTCTGTTTAGTTACAATAATATTAGCACCAGTTTTCTTTTTCTTAAAACCACATTTCCTACAAACAAAAAAATCACCATCTGGGTACATCAATGCTTTACATTTAGGACAAAACATTCTTTAAATCCTCCTAAGGATGTCTTTTATTATTTTATCATGATCAAATGAAAGAGTAGGTAACCTTTTAAGATCAAAAAATTTAACATCAGATGCATCGTCACCTTCTTTTAACTCTCCATCAACAATTTCTAGTAGATAAACTATCGTCACAGTATGACCACGTGGATCCCTACCAGGATCAGAATAAACCCCTATTAAATCAACTATTTTCGTGTTTAAACCAGTTTCTTCAAAAACTTCTCTAGTTACTGCATCTTCAACTTTTTCACCATATTCTACAAACCCACCGGGTAGAGCCCATTTTCCTTTAAATGGTTGATGTTTTCTTTTAACTAGTAAAATCATATCGTTTTTGATTACTGCTCCATCAACCGTTAAGCTTGGGGTTTTATAAGCCATTAACTCAGGTGAATAACATCCTATATATTAAACTTATTTCACTCTACACTCTATATACGTAACATTATCTAAAGAAAGAAATTCTGAAGTAAAAATTATGCCTCGAAATGTGAAAGATAAAAATATACTATCACTTATCACGAATATTTAACTCTTGGATTTTTTTTTTATTTTCTTTGTAACTCTGTCATCGCCTCCCAGAACGAGGGTAATTCTTTTTGTAATTCAGTTTTCCACATGTTAAACGTAAAATCATCCAGGCCTTCTTCTTTTCTAATGTTTTTAAAAAATCCACTGCGAGTATTTTCTAATACATTATCATTTTTCATGTGCATCCCTCTCCGTTTCATTTTATAGGAAATTTAATAATGCAAAACATGGTTTATCTATGTTTTTAGTAGGTGCATATGCAGAAGGATATATAGATGAGTTTAGAACAGCAGGTGATTAGTAAATTTCAAAAATGATGATGTTATTCCTACCTATCAAAATTGGGCTCGTGGTCTAGTTGGTTATGACGTCGCCTTGACGAGGCGGAGGTCGGGTGTTCGAATCTCCCCGAGCCCATCCCTATGACTCTTTATTTCTCCCTAGTATCTTTAGGATAAGACTTATAAACAAGAAGCATATACGGCTATCAAAACTTTAAAAAATAGTATAAATGAAAAAACCTATAAAGTAGTGTTGAATTTATCTTAAAAGGAGGAAATATACTATGGCAGATAAACCACATTTGAATGTTGTAATCATTGGTCATGTCGACCATGGAAAATCTACATTAGTTGGACAGACATTACTCCAAACAGGGCAGTTTCCTGCTCATTTAGTTGAGAAATACAAAGAAGAAGCAAAAGCAAAAGGGAAAGAAAGTTTTGCTCTTGCATGGATATTCGATAATTTGAAAGAGGAACGTGAACGCGGAGTTACCATCGATGTGGCTCATAAACGGTTTGATACTGATAAGTACTATATCACAATTATTGATGCACCAGGTCATAGAGACTTTGTTAAAAACATGATCACTGGTACTTCTCAGGCTGATGCTGCTGTTCTTGTTGTAGCAGCACCTGATGGTGTCATGGCTCAGACAAAAGAGCACATGTTTCTCGCTCGTACACTTGGTGTCAAACAGATGATTATCGCTATTAACAAGATGGACGAGACCAAACCACCATATGATAAGGCTAGATTTGAAGCTGTAAAAGCTGAAGTAGATAAACTAGCGAAAAGCGTAGGGTACAAAGATGAACAGCTTCAATATATACCTGTTTCTGCGTTTGTAGGTGACAACGTCAAAGAAAAAGGTAAATTAACCTGGTGGGATGGAGACACCTTCCTTAAAGCGATAGATAACTTTAAAGAACCAGAGAAACCAGTTGATCTACCTCTTAGATGGCCCATTCAAGATGTTTACAGTATCAAAGGTGTTGGTACTGTTCCTGTGGGTAAAGTTGAAACCGGTGTTTTAAAACCAGGTATGCAGCTTATATTTAAACCAAGTATGAAACCTGGTGGTGTAGTTGGAGAAGCAAAAACTATAGAGATGCATCATGAACAACTCAGTCAAGCACTTCCTGGTGACAACGTTGGTGTAAACGTTAGAGGCATTGCTAAAAACGATATCAGACGTGGGGATGTAGCTGGACCTGTTGATAACCCACCAACTGTTGCTAAATCATTTACTGCTCAGATCATGGTACTGAATCATCCATCAGTTATCACCAAAGGGTATACACCAGTTTTCCATTGTTACACTGCACAGGTAGCATGTCGTTTTGAAGAGATTCTTAAAAAACTGGATCCAAGAACTGGTGCAGTGAAAGAAGAAAACCCTGATTTCATAAAAACTGGTGACGCAGCAGTTGTTAAAATTGTTCCAACGCGACCGATGGTTATCGAACCCTCTAAAAAGATTCCTCAACTTGGAAGATTCGCTATCCGTGACATGGGACAGACTGTCGCCGCTGGTATATGTCTAGAGGTAGAAGAAGCTAAATAGTTCTCACTTTATCTCTTTTCTTTTCTTATATTATAAATTAAAATCTTAATAAAAAAGCTTCCTTTGGAGTACTTTGGAATGGCGCAAAAAGCAAGGATATCACTGGTAAGCACTGATGCTAAAAAACTTGAAGAAGTCTGTAATCAAATTAAAATGATTGCTGAACGTACTGGTGTAGACATGAGTGGTCCTATTCCACTTCCCACTAAACATCTCCGTGTTCCATGTCGTAAAAGCCCAGATGGCGAAGGAACAGAAACATGGGATCACTGGGAGATGAGGATACATAAACGTCTTATAGATCTTGATGCTAGTGATCGTGCACTCCGGCAGCTTATGCGGATACAGGTTCCTGATGGGGTTAACATTGAAATCGTTCTGAGATCATAAAAAAATAATAACGTTTTTTTTGAATCAAAAACTCTTTTTATACATTTCTAGTTTACCATTCTCAAAAAATTAGTTTCTACTAAATTATGCTGAGGTAGCAAAGTCCGGCCTACTGCGCCGGCCTTGAGAGCCGGTTCCCCTCACGGGGAGCGGGAGTTCAAATCTCCCCCTCAGCGTTAAAAAATTTATAGAACGGTAAGTTTTTTGAAACATGCACTGTTTAATGATACAGGATTAAAATGAAAATAGACCCATGGAGTTCAACCACGTATCAAGATTATGCTCGTTTACGAGATGAATTTGGCATACAAGAGTTTACAGAAGAGTTATGGAAAGATTTACCAAATCCTCATAGACTGCTTCGTAGAGGAGTAATCTTTGGACATCGAGGCTTCCAAATCATACATGACTCTATAAAAACCAAGAAGCCATGGGCTATACTCACGGGTTTAATGCCATCCGGGAGGATGCATCTTGGTCATAAAATGGTTATAGACGAAGTAGTATATTATCAGAGTACAGGTGCAGATGTTAACATAGCTATCGCAGATATTGAAGCATTTGCAACCCGTGGTCATACTTTAAAAGAAGCAAAAAAATTTGCTTTAACTGAATACCTTCCAAACTATATTGCATTAGGTTTAAAACCAGAGAAATGCCGGGTGTATTTCCAATCCATGCAGCAGGATGTAAAAGACCTTGCATATATACTTGGTAAAAAAGTAAACTGGTCCCAAATGCAGGCGACATACGGTTTCAACGGCATGAGTAACATGGCACATGTTTTTTCACCACTCATTCAAACAGGTGACATCCTTCATGTTCAACTAGAAAAATATGGTGGCGGTAGACCAACACTGGTACCAGTAGGTGTTGATCAAGATCCACATATACGATTAAGTAGAGACATCGTTCAGGCTCATCGGCTTTATAATGTTACTGTTACAAAAGATAATAGGATAGGTGTTTTTGTAAAAACCAATAAAAACGTTAGTGAATTACTTGATAATGCAGAAAAAATCCTGCAAGATCTTAGTTTTAAAAAACTAAACCGGATAACCAGTTATAAAGCAATCTATATACTTGATGCAGAGGAGGAGGATATATCTCATATTGATGAAGCATTAATAAAAACTGAAACAAAATTTGGAGGATATGGTTTTTTCCAACCATCAGCGACGTTTCATAGATTTATGACTGGTCTTACTGGTGAAAAAATGTCATCGTCTAAACCAGAGACAGCTATTTTTTTAACTGATACACCTGAAGAAGCTACTAAGAAAATCATGAATTCAAAAACTGGAGGAGGAGTAACCTTAGCAGAACAAAAAAAACATGGTGGAAAACCAGATGAGTGCGTAGTTTACGAGTTATTTTTATATCATCTTATAGAGGACGACAAAGAGTTACAGGAGATATATAATTCTTGCAGAGCCGGTGAAAAAACCTGTGGGGAGTGTAAAAAATACGCTATAGAGCTCATGAAAGAGCTGCTATTGGATTTAAAAAGAAAAAGAGAGTCTATGAAGGATACTAGAATCCAACGTTATCTAGAAAAATAGTAATTATAATTTTTTTTCTTTATTCGTAGGGGCGATATAATCCGTCATCTGCTGCTATTTTTTCGAATTTCGTATCAAGTTTTTTCTGTTTAGATGAAAACATGTTATGTAAATTTTTAAAAGCATCTTTTGATGCAGAGGCTTTTCCTTTAACAGGCATGGTTATACCTAGATTCTCTTCTCCTTTAACTGCTGCTTCAAATATTTTCTGCGGATGGATTCCTTTTTCCAGGTTTTTTAAAATCTTTTGAAAATCACCTTGGATTATTCCAAAATCACCGTTTAATTTTGATATTTCTGCTTCAATGTCGTCGTCAATATGTCTCGCTATTTTTCCACCTATTCCTTTTACTTCGTAAGGGTTTTTCTGGTATTCTTTTAAAAGATAGACACCTATCTTTGGGTTGAAAACATAGTAATCCATGGAGAGTAGTTTTTCATCTCTCCCAAATATTGCCTTCCATCCTTTAGGGTGTTTTTTTCCTTCTCGTATAACCTCGTTTAAGATTTCGTTTCTTGTTTTTATTTTCACTTTTTATCAACCTATGAAGTATTATATATATGCTTTCTATATATGTAAGTGTGTTAGGTGTTTATAAAATTGTTCTCAATTAATGTTTTTAAATAGATAGTATTGGGTGGTTTGTTATGCTTGTTAAAGAGGTTATGACTAAAAAG
Source organism: Thermoplasmata archaeon (assembly GCA_003651045.1). Lineage (GTDB taxonomy): Archaea > Thermoplasmatota > E2 > DHVEG-1 > DHVEG-1 > B24-G9. Next base: position 7,195 of record QMTJ01000041.1, read on the forward strand.
GTTGTCACGATTGAGCATGATAAGACTGTTTTAGATGCCTGTAACTTGTATAGGGATAAAAAAATCGGTTGTCTTATTGTAATAGAAAATGGAAACTGTGTTGGAATTGTTACTGAACGTGATATTATTGAAAGAACAATCTGTGCACGTAGAGATCCTGAAAAAACAAGGGTTAGAGAGATTATGTCTACTAATCTTAAAACAATTCATGCATTGGATTCTATTGAAAAAGCCCTTGCAGTTATGAGGGATAACAACATTAAAAAATTACCTGTTATTGTGAAAGAAGGAGTTGTGGGGATAATTACTGTTACTGATATATCTAGGGCACGTCCTGATCTCTCAAAAAGATTTATTGAATCCTGGGTTAAACCTGTATGGAGAGACTAAAAAAACTTATTAGAATTTTTTTAGATGTTAACCCAGACTATTGGTATCTCTTGGGGTATATTTTTTTTATTTTTACTGTTTTTTGATTTATTTTTGTTTTCCATTTTATTTTTCCTCTTCCTTTTTTGCTTTTAAAGCAAGTGCTTTTGCTCTTCTTCCAACAACTGATACTTTTACGATAAACTCCATTTCTTTTGCTTCTTGTGCACTTGAGATTTGCCCGACAATCATCATATTTTATCGCTCCTCACTTTTTGTTTTGTAGTTTTTATTTAAAAGGTGTTGTTGTACAACTGTTACCAGGGTTCTTTACAGTTGTAGCCAGAATAAAAAAAAGAAGAAAAATTGTAAAGGGTTTGTTTTTTTTATATTGAAATTTCAAATGGTTTTAATGCTGGTATTAAGTCAATATTGTACCAGATGAATTCTGTTTTCCAAGGTATGTTTCTCAACCGGCCTTTTATTATTTTTGGACCAATCTTAAGAGTTCGATTACCCCAGTAATTCCTCAGCCAGATGTTGAATATAACAGATTCAAAAGTTGCATGTAACTTG
>QMTJ01000042.1 GCA_003651045.1 Thermoplasmata archaeon
AGTCACAGCAGTAGTAGATGGGCAAGAATTCACAGAGACATTCTATGGGTTCGTCTTAGGCCGTATATTCATATAAACACGTATATTCCATGAATTAAACAGTAAAAACAACAAACAAATATACAACAGTCATTCTCTCTTTTCTCTTTTTTAATATATTTTGATTTTTTATAACGTTTTTTTGAACACTTTTTTTTTAAACCATTTACAAGAGAAACATTTATTTTTATAAAACAACTTAGTAGATCATGTTGAAAACAGTTATGAACGAAGAAAACAGGATAGAAAAAGATATAAAAATGTTTGAAGAAAACCTGAAAAAAATCAGTATAGATAGTTTAAATGAGAAAGAGAAAAAAATAGTTGAGTTAGCAAGTCAATACTATGAAGATTCAAAATACTACCTAGATAAGAAAGATAACCTCACAGCATTCGGTTGTATAAACTATGCTCATGGTCTCCTTGATGCTGTTATAAAATTTTAAAAAAATATTTTAACCTCATCACCTGGTTTTACACCTAACTTTAATGCAGCGTTTCCCTGATTAACTGATATCTCAAGGTAGCGATGGCTACCTACTGTTGCTAAGATTTCATCAGGTTTAACAGAACCATATGTTTTCACAAAAGGGATCTCCTGTTGTTTACCATTGATGAATAACATTATTTTTTTACCATGTTCTAAAACCTGCTGAAGTCTATCACCTTCTATGTTTGTAATGATGTTTCCAAAACCATCTATGTATACTATTTTTCCAATAGCAGTGTTATTAGTTATTTTAGAACCTTCGAAATCTATTTTTACATAATCGTTAACAACTGGACCTATTTCTTCGAATAAAACCCCATTAAGTATATGCGCTGCTACTGGTGTGAATATGTCACGACCATGGAATGTGTTAGAAACCAGTTTTAACATAAAACGGGTGTTCTGTATTTCATAAACAATATAATGCCCAAGTACTTGTGCAGCTGGTATAAGTAAACCATTATCAGGGCCTATAAGTATCTGACTCTCTGTGGTTATTACTATGCCTTTTCTATTAGTTCCTACACCAGGGTCAACAACAGCTACATGTACTGTTCCAGTGGGGAAAAAAGGAACAGCTGTTTTTAAAACGAATGCTCCTTCTCTAACATTATGAGGCGTTATCTCATGTGTTATATCAACAATATGGACGTCATTAGTTATAGATAAAGCTACGGCTTTCATCTGAGATACATAACTGCTTTTCATACCGAAATCGGAGAGAAACGTTAATATTTTTGTTGAAATGTTTACACCACCTCCATTTCCTCCAACAAAAAGGGTAATATCACAAGTAGTATTTAACCTAAAAGGAAGCTTTTTTTGTAACAAACATAGGTTTTCTTCAAAAAAGTATTTATGTTAGAAGTATACATATTATATAGGATTGATCTTTGTGAAGATGAAATATAATAAAAAAAACATGGAAGTTGTAGCTGGTTTATGGGATAAAACCGGTAGGAAATCCTTGGTTTGTCCTCAGTGTAAAGGTAAAATGGTAATTGTGCAGGTTGAACCAGTGTATGATGCTGATGAAGCATATACACCGTACGACACAGTTATTGAATGCACTCGTTGTGGTTTTAAGATAAGAACTGAGTCGTTTACTCTCCTTGGTAGTGTTAAAGATTTTGATGCTACACATATGGAGGTAGGTAGTTGGTCTCCAAGTGGTAGTCGTGTGGTTTCACGTTATGAACATGTTCTTGATTATAATCTTCTTAAGAAACTTAAAGAATCTGGTGAACTCGTGGAGTTTTTAGTTGTGAATAAGCAGGTAGTTGAAGTAATAGGATAAAAAAAGAAATTATGGTTTTTTTGTCATATTAACACATAACGTTTAAATACTATAAAAGAGAAAATAGTATTCATATTATTAGAGAAAGGTAGTTTCTGATGAAGAGGAGAAGGAAAAACATAAAGAAGAAGGTGCCTAAAGAGATTAATATTATCTGGGTTAACGTTGTGGAATCATATAGTTAAGAGTACATGAAACAATTATGTTCTTCTTTGTTTTTTTGTGTTTTTTTGTTTTCGTAGTGTTTTATGAATTTCTTCTGATGTTTTTTACCTATGAACCTGAAATCGTTTCTTAGTAGTCTAATATAGGTTTTACCGGGTAATGGTTCTAATTTTACTATATTTTTCATCTGTAGTTTCTGTAGTACTCGTGTGGTTGTGTTTTTTGACAAATGTAGTTTTTGTTTAATATCTTCTACTGTAACGGGGTAGGTTTTTTGTAAAAATTTTATAATTTGTTCTTCAAGTGATCCTGTGATTATTTCGATCATTTTTTTAGGTTTCGTATGCCCGTCGGTTTTTTCTATCTTTTTTAAATAGTTTTAAAACGTCTTCTTTCCATTCCTCAGGGTATCCATCTGGGAATTCTATGCATCCTTTGCATATATCGCTTCCTATAGCTTGTTTTAGTGCTTCTATAGTAGTATAGGCTAGTGAGTCGGCTCCGATTTCTTTTGCGATTTCTTCCCATGTTTTGATTCTACCGTTTTTGTCTCTAGCTATGAATTCTTTTTTACTCCGCATATCTATACCTAGGTAGCATGGTGCTATGAGTGGTGGGCATCCTATCCTGACATGTATTTCTTTTGCACCAGCGTTTTTCATACCTTTAACAAGTTTTCTTATGTTGGTTCCGCGGACTATCGAATCATCGATTAAAACCACTTTTTTGTTTTTTAAAACGGCTCTTAGATATGATAGTCCTTCTTCTACGACCTTGTCTCTGCTTTCCTGTGTTTGTTGTATAAATGAACGTTCGTCTTTATCTTTCATTATACCCTCATCAAGTGGTATACCTGATTCTAAAGCATAACCAGTTGCGTAGTGTCGTCCTGACTCCGGGACTGGTACTACGATATCAGCTTTTACAGGATAGGTTTTAGCTAGGAAACGACCGAGTTCAAAACGGACGTTATGTACTGAGCGGCCGTTGATCCGTGAATCAGGTTTAGCGAAATACACGTATTCAAACATACATGGTTTCTCTTGTTTCTTTATCAACTGTTTCTCATATATGTTTCCTTTTGTATCGATTACAATAACTGAACCACCAGGTATATCCTTGATATATCGAAAGTTGATTTTTTTAAAAACACGTGTCTCTGAGGTTAAACAGTATAAACCATTTGACTCTCCTAATACGAGTGGTCTAATTTTGTAGGGGTCAGTCATAGCAAAGAGGTATGGGTTGTCACCAGAGTCAGCGAGAAACAAGGCAGAATAACTTCCTTTTAAAATTTTCATCACACTATAGCATGCTTCAAAGATGACATCTGGTGTTAACTCTTTTTTATAAAGTCTATCAGCCATCGGGAGGAGTAAACATTGTATATCGCATTCAGTCCTGGGGATACGTTTCGTCAACTTGTTGATCTCATAGCAGTTAAAAATGTTACCATTATGAACAGCTGCAAGGAAAGGGTTAACCAAGTATTCTGGTTGAGCATTACGCTTCAAAGACTCTATGTCATCCATACCTGCCGTGGAGTATCGAGTGTGACCAATACCTACGTTCCCAGGCATGTTAATCTTTTTTTCTTCATCAAAAACCTCACGTACGAGACCTGCGTCTTTTGTCACATGTATATTCCCATCATATGTGAGCATACCAGCAGATGACTGACCACGATGTTGAACAGAGAACAGACTATGATAAATCAAACGAGAAACAGGTTTATCCCCTATAATTCCTACTATTCCACACATTTCAATAGAATACTGGAATATGAATCTGTTATTTAATTTAATGGTTTTTTAATAAAATAATACATCCATAATTTAACTAATACCAGGCTTAAACAGGTGGAGTCATATTAGATTTCCTCCCACTCTTTAAGGACAGAATTCCATCTATACTCCTGTATACCCTTGATCTCTTCAATCCTCCGTATTATATTTTCATATCCTTTTACCAGTGTTCTAATCCTGATTTTTACAATAAAATCATATGTACCCGCGACTGCTGTAACATGAGTAACACCAGGGATGTCCCATAGTTTCTGCATAGTCTCTTCAATAGGGTAACCCGGTTTCATTCTGATAAAAATATATGCTTTTACAAGTGTAAGAGCAAAAGAAGCAATACCCAGAAACACAAGGATGACACCCATTATTTTAATAACTATCATAACAGGTGTAGTAACAAACATGGGTATAACATTTAGATAAGCAAGTAAAACAGAGAACGGTATGATAAAGAAAATAGTTGAAGCACGTACAGCCTGTGTAACACTTGCTTTACCAATACCCAAGGCTCGGATATAAAACACATAAGAAAAAAATGCTATAATCATAACTAATGCAACCCAATTAAAATACCTATAAGACGCAGTAAAACCAGCTATAAAATGACTGGAACCAGTTAACACATCATACAAAAATATAAACAAGGCAGAGAAAAAAAAGGAAAAAACAACATTCCAAAACCTGATATTAATAGAGTCATTAGATTTATTATCAACCCTCAACATCTTAAGCTTCCTCTGATAAATCGAAAAAAGAACCCAAGCAGGACTAATTACAACAAAAACAAGAAACATTGAATCAAGAGTAATAGTACCAGTGAGAGAAATAGAACCCAGCATCGCACCAAAAGTTACAATAATAGAAGACTGAACCTCAGGAAGGGTAGGAATATTTTTCTCAACAAAAGACTCAATAACTACCAGATAAAGTATCACAATCTGAGAAAAAGGTAAAACAGTAGAAGGATCCCCTAACATTGAAAGTAAATGCAAATAACCCACTGTAAGAATCGAATTACCAATACCTGCAAAAACATGATATTTTACCTCCACTCTCCTAACAAACCTAAGACGTTCAAAAGAGGGATCGACAAATCTTGAACCCAGACTTTTACCATGAATAGGAATCGAAAAAATAAGAGCTAATAAAAAAGTAACCGCTAAACCAACAATAAAACATGAAAAACCATAAGCCCAAGGATCAAAGATATACTTATTAACAATAACAGTATCTAGGGAAGAAATTAAAGCACCTATAAGAGCAGAGGAAAAAGCAAGTGCATAAAAAAGATATTTTTTTCTAATTTTCATAACGCAATTTCTTTCTCAATAACTTGAGTAGTAGTTTTTCTTACGCCCTCTATCATCTGTATCTTGTTCGTAACCTTAAGGAGACTATTGAGGTTTTTAACATGAACCCTGACAACTATATCATATTCACCAGCTACCACTGATATCTTCACTATGTTTTCTATCTTCCTCATTTTCTCAATAGCTTTATCTGTACTACCTGGTCGCATCTCAATAAGGATATAAGCAGCTATCATACAGTTCACCCTTTTTTTTTGAATTCTAACAGCGAATATAAAACCTGGTTATAAACCTACTTGTCTATACTTAAATAAATTTTATCTTGTAAAAATTTTTTAGTTCCCCCTTCCTTCTTAAGTTTTTTTTATAAAACTCCTTATTTTTATCTATGGAAATAAAGAAAGATTTAAATCATAAGATATGTATTCCTGTTAAGGAGGTAAAAACTTATGGCATATACCCATGAAGGTTGGACACTATATTGTAGAGATGTAAGATTGAAAGGTGGAAAGAACCAGAGAATCTATTTCTTCAGTAAAAGAACACCAAAGAGTGGAACACCCTGTGATAAACCTGACAACTATACCGTTGGTATAAATAAAAGAACTGGTCTTCCATATTTGAAAAAGAAGTAAAAAAAATTGTTTTTTTGTTTTTCTTTCTCTTTTTTACTTCTTTTTTTATTTTTTTTAAACAACCTTTTAATTTTTAATTATTGAAACATTAAATTTTACTGCTGATGTTGTTTGATTGTATCCACCTATTTTGAGACTAGGGTCACCGAATAGTACCCATTGTTGTACCATTTTTACATCCATCTTTGCATTATCACCTAGAAATTTATGTAGATACTCGGTTAACGTCTGCCCATGGTTTTCACCAAGTACATCCCTGTGCTCTATTCCATATAGCTCAAGAAACCGAAGTTCAAGCCATCCATCAAGAACTTCTAAGTAATCAGGTATTGAATTGTTATCCTGGTCACCATCACCATGTGTTCCAAGACCTGTGTTAGCAATTGTAGCAATAGCTCCACCATTAGGTTTACTAGTTAGCCACCAACTCCAACAGTTAGGAACCCATTCTCCATACCAGAACTCTCCTAGATTGCCCTTTTTATTGCTGAAATAATGTAAACCATCTTTTTTAATACCTTTTATGATGTTAAACATTGTTACATCAAACTGTCCGTTATGACAACCTCCAACAACTACGATAGGTAGTTTGTCATGGTTTCTAAGGAAAACCATGTCAGAGACTTTATATCCAGTAACCCATTTTGTGCCATTGGGAGGATAGTGAGTACTCCATGACATAGGGTTTCCATGCCCGCAGAAATAAGCGAAACCTGCACCCTGGTCAAGTGCTTTGTTCACAGTTTTTCGGTTGATATCCTCTCCCTCACGCGCGTACACCCGTACAGGAGTGAAACCAGGCATTTTTTCAATTGCTAACTCTGATATCAACTCTCCTTCATTGTAATGATTAGTATCATTATATGAATCACCTGCCACCAGAAGCAGGTTGTTAAACCATTTTTCATCTGTTAACTTTCTTTTTTCATAGTTGATTATTTTTTTAACCATGATTTTAACTTCAAACAGGTTTCTACATGGCAACCGTCCAAGGTATACATCAGGATAAAGATCCATTTCTTCCTTATATGATTCATTCCAGGTGCTGAAAATATTATCGTTGTTCGAATCCCAACTGCTAAATCCTCCTTCACTGTCATAGATATCAGCATAATATAGATCACTTAGGAATGACTTCTCAGCGTATTCCTGCTCCTCAAGAGGTACAACATGACTGTACCTTACAGGTGTATCCCAAAAAGAGGTTTGACCTCTGATGCCACCAACAAGAAGAACGTATTTTACACCCCAGTTTTCAACAGCATTTTTTATGAAGTATTTGATTTTTTCAGGTTTATCACGACCATGCCAGTACATTTTATCATAGACTTCATCTAACGTAACAACTTTTGTTCTAACAAAATGTTTGTTTTTATGATAAACAAGTGGTTTAAGCGAGTTAGTGAACTTTGATGGAGTTAAAATCAATAAATCATAACAGGATGTATCTTTCAAAACTGGTTCAGCTGGTTCTATATAGCTAATATTTACTGTGATTGTTTTGATAAACTGTAATTGATCAACAACTGGGAAATATCTGACGGGGTAAACTCTTAAAACTAAAAACGTGGTATGATTTCCATATGATAAACCCCCGCCTTTGTGGTAATACACCCAGTCAGTTGGGTAAGGATTAGAGCTATTGTACACGTCTTCATCCATGCCATTAATTCTAAGAAGAGGAGAATATATACTATCAGATGAACATTTACCAAAAGAGAGTTTACCTGGTAAATCAATGACTTCTGGTGGAGAATGCCTATATCTAACATCAAGTATCTTAGTGCCAAAGGGAAACTTGAAAACTGAGAAATTAACAGGTAACACTGGTTCACCAGGTTGAACCATGTTATGATTTGTTTCATTGACACGAACTACTATGTACTCGGTTTGGGAGTTATTATAGAGTGTTATCTCAGGGTTTGAAAAATTAAAAGATACCTCGATATATTTAACTTCTCCATACTCATACTCATCTAAAGACTTTAAAGTGTTTAGATTTGATTCTTTGATTTGTGAAGCTAAAGCAGTAAAGCAACTAGATATAGTGAGTAATATGATAAAACCAGTAGCTGCTATTTTTTTAAAATAAAATTTATTCCTCTTCCATTTCATAACATTAATTTATAGTTATTTATATATTTAAATGTATTCTTTTCTCTTTTTCAATAGAATAGGTGATATAATGTTTTTTTATTTTACTTTTTTATCTTTTTCATTTAACCATAGACCAAT
>QMTJ01000043.1 GCA_003651045.1 Thermoplasmata archaeon
AAAAAGAGAAACCAGTAGTTGAGGAGAAAATTAAGGAAAAACCTGTAGAAGAAAAACCAAAACCCTTGGTTGATAAACGTAAAGAAAAAGAATTGAGAAAAAAAGAAAGATTATTGCTTAAACTAAAACGTGAACAAGAGAAACAGAGGAAAAAAACCTAGGTTTAACACTTATAATTGTTTTTTTTAGTATTTTAGTATGCAAATATAGTGTTTGAGATTGTAACTGTAAACACAGTTATTGAAAGTATTAGCATTATAATCCAGATTGTAGCGTTCCATCTTATTATTTTTGTTCCATCTAATGGCCCAAATGGTAATAGGTTAAATACTGCTAAGAAAGCGTTGATATAGCATATAAAACCAGTAATAGTACTCAGAAAGTCTGTTTCATAGAAAACAAAAAGATATAATGGTAATGTGATTAATGCGATTATGATGTTTGCCATGGGTCCTGCCATTGCTATACGACCTGTTTCATAGTTTCTAGCTCCTCCTTGGAACATTACTGCTCCTGGTGCTGCGAAGACGAAACCAGATAGTAACCCTAAAATAAATGCTATTAGGAGCCCTTGAGGAAACATACGGTACTCAGCCCACAGTCCATATTTTTGAGCCATAAACTTATGTGAGATTTCATGGAAGAAAAACGCAGTGGTGATTGCTATAAATGATAAAGTTAGACCATATGGTAAATTATAAAGGTTGAAACCTAGACGGAGGTTGAATGGTGTGAGTGCAAATGTGAATGATAATGTTAAAATAAACATTGATATAACTAAGTGGTTGATCTCTAATCTACTAAAAGCTCCTGGTTTACTAACTTCGATTGTTCCTTTTGGGAAATACATGTACTCCCGTGGCGGTATGTCATGGAATGATGTATAGATTTTTCGTTTTTCATTCATATTTTAGGGGAACTCCTTCTCGCTCATTTATTTATACATAACTGTTTTTTTTAGATGTTGAACATGAAACATGTTTATGAATGTTTTTCTAAAAAAAAGTTTATAAATTTTTTTAGAGGTTTATACCAAGGCTTCCAATATACCAGATAGCTATAAATGTTCCAATCATGCTACCTAGGTTCGCTAATGCTACTACCATTAACAGTCGTATTACACGGTTATTCCAGAAATCCCTGAGGTTATCGAGTTTGCTAAGTTGTTTAAAATCTTTCACCATAGGTTTATGCATTTTAAACTCTACATACCCGGCTACCCAGCCAGCTGCTATCGCTGGGTTTAAAGAAGTTATTGGTGCAGCGAAAAAAGCAGTTATAACTGAGAAAGGATGCCCTCTAGCGATTAATGCCCCTAGTGCGGAGAGACCACCGTTAATGAGTATCCACCATTTCAGGGCGTCAAGAGCCTGCATCCATCCACCAAACAGGTAGATGTAAATGATTAAAACTGCGAAAACAACTGGTATTATATAGCCTATTGTTTTAAGTATACTGAAACGTTTCTCTGGAACATATTCTAACTCTTTAATATTCACGTCTATTTTTTTATTTTTTTCAAGTTGTTTTTGTATACCTTTTAGATGCCCTGCTCCTATTACTGCTACAACCCGTCCTTTTTTACTCTCATCAAGTATTTTTTTTGCAATATATCTATCTCGTTCATATATTAAAACATTTGAAACACTAGGAGCTATTTCTCTAAATTCCTCCATTAATTTTGATATAACATCCTGATCCATTAATTCTTTTAAATCAAGTTCATTTATTTCTTCTTCGTCATATCCAACGATTGCTTTTAGAAACTCCCATGTTAATTTTAGTTTCTCTCTAAAACCCATTTTACGCCATGCACGTTTAAGTGTAACAGAAATATCACGATCAACAAGTGCTACTTTTAAACCATGTTTTTCTGCTTCTTCCATAGCAGCGATCATCTCAGAACCAGGTTCCACACCGTATTCCTTCCCAAGTTTACGTTGAATAGATGAAAGGAAAGTCTGTGCGAGTAATAGATACGCGTTGTTTGATTTCAAAAGGTTAGAAACCGGTGTATTCTCCCATTTATCCTTGTTAACTATCGCGTTATATCGTTTTTTACATAGTTCAACTGCTACAATATCAGGTTTATACTCTTCTATAACTTGTTTAACTTCTTCAATACTCTCTCTGGAGATATGTGCTGTTCCAACGAGTATAATGTTATCATTTATTTTCACATGCAAAATATTTTACACTCCTAAACCTCATAAAGGCTTTTGTTTCCTTTCTTTTTTTTTGGTTGAACCATAAAAAAATAATGTGTAAAAAACTTTTTATATCTCCGCTTCGAATTCTTCAACAGTTGGTTTAAACTCATCATATGATTTAATTTTACCCTGGTTTTTTAAAATCTCCCTAGCTAAAACCCAGTATATAAGAGCGAGAGCACGACGTCCTTTATTGTTTGTAGGTATCACGAGATCGAGGTACTTGGTTTCATTGTTGGTATCGCATAAACCAATAACTGGTATACCAACGTTTTTAGCTTCATCAAGTGCTTGTTGATCCGCAAGTGGGTCAGTTACAATGAGAAGCTCTGGTTCAATGAAACCCTGAGCATTTGGGTTAGTAAGAGTACCAGGTTGAAAACGCCCTGCTATAACTTGTATACCTGTGTACTCGCCTAGTTTCTTTATAGGTTTCTGCCCATATTGACGTATAGAAACAACAAGGACATCATTAGGGTTATATTTTGAAATAAACTTGGCAGCTTTTTTTATACGTTCATCTGTTTTTTTAACATCAATAATGTATAATCCATCATTCCGGACTTTATAGATAAAATCTTTGATATCAGCTGTTTTCTGACGTGTCCCGATATGTGCACCAGAAGTCATATATGTTTCTTCAGGGATAAGCATAGTTTCTTCTTTTTTTTCTGTTTTTTTGTCTTCAGTCATAGTTTTTTTCCTCATAAAACAAAATTTTTTTTAGGTAACTAAATTTTATGATGCTTTTTTTTCAACTCTTTTAACTGTGATAGGTATAGCATTTTCTTTGAATTCAAGCATAGCGATGTCGATAGGGGAGACAATATCTTTTGGTATTTTAATAAGTGATGGTGCCCCCATTGAAATCTGAAGTGCACGTGCACCTATTATACGTGCCTTTTCAAACCTTGTATATTCCAAACTATTATCACCAACTATAATATTTTTTTGAATCTAAATTATTTTTGTTACCCTGTTTTTTTAGGATAAGTGTAATGGCACGAAATACTAAAAACCTTTAAAAAACTTATCCCTCTTGAGAAACACTGTAAAAAACAATAGTTTACTTTTTTTATTCTCTTAATCCTTCATGGGTTTCAGTGAAGTCACCTGTACGGTTGGAGAATTCTTCTAAAGCAAGTTGTATATCTAGTGTTATATCTCTTAGTAGTTGATCTAGGTATTCATTTTTGAATTCTTTAACGCCATCTACATCTGAGAATAGTCTCCCGAGATATCCATTTTCGTCTTTATGAATTTCAATATTATACAGTGTTTCTTCCATTATTACACCCCTCTTCTCGGCTTAAATAAAATATGTTAGATATAAAAACTTTTTGGAATTATACAAAAAGTTTTCCTTTGTTTTTTATATCATTTTTTCAATGAGTTTGTTGATTTCTTTACCTCTGTATCCTAGTGCTCCTTTTTCAGTGAATGATCGTTTAATGCCTTCATAGCCTTTTTTAGGAGGGTTTAGTCTAAAAACTGGTTTTACATCTGGTAAATCTTTGTATTTAAACTTGTTGTCAACGATTGCCTGAGCGAGTTTATCGATGTTGCTGTAGGTTGTCGCGGATTTTATATACTCGTCAGTGATTTTTTTATCACCTTTTAGTCTACCCCTGTTTGTTATAAGTTTTGTTAAAACTGTTTTGTCTATTTCCCCCCAGGTTATGTAGTCTTTTGCAACCTGTAACATCCCCTTGATAGTAGGTTTTTCTTCTAAGAGTACGCAGTGGTTTACCTTATGTAGTCTCAATAGTTGCAGGGTTTTTTTGATATCTGGTTTTACGTTGATAGTTCCTCTTACTCTAACTGCTGCATATGTCATTTTTTCTTTTATTCCTCCTTATTAATGGTTTTTGTTTCTGTTGATGGTGTTACCGTTATTGGTTGTTTTTCTTCTGTGGATTCTATTATACTCCCTGATACTATACCTACTTTTTTTATTTCTTCTGGTGTAATACGCATTTCAGCGTTTTTTTCAAGAGCGTTGAAAACAGCTTTTGCATAGTTCACTGTTGTTCTGGTTTTACCACGTGTGAACGCCCAGCAGTCTTTTATACCAGCTAGTGTGAGTATTTTTTTTGCGACGTCTCCTGTTGCAAGTCCTATACCACGAGGTGCTGGTTTAAGTGTTATTTCAACGCTTCCGCTTTTACCTGTTACAGTATAGGGTACAGTATGTGGTTTACCACATCCGCATTCCCAGCTGCCGCATCCTCTTCTTATTTCAATCATGTTTAACTTAGCGTTATCTATTGCTTTACGTATACTTGATCCTACTTCTTTTCCTTTTGCTTGTCCTAATCCTACGAATCCATTGTTGTTCCCTACTGCTACTGTTATTACGAATTTTACACGTCGCCCTGAGTCTGTCATACGTTGAACCATGTTTACATCTATGACTTCATCGTTGATATCTGGTAGTAGTACATCTACGATTTCTGGTTCATAAAGTGGTAAACCTGTTTTTAATGCGTCGCTCATTGTAGTTATTTCACCGTTTTTCACCATTCTACCGAGTTTGGTTTTTGGAGTCCACTCTAATAGTGCTGTTTGCTCTGGTACTGGTGACGGTATGCGTTTAGTTGGCATTATTTCCCTCCGATTATTTTAGATTTTATATCATTCACAGCAGACATGATGTTCTCGTTAAGGTGTTTACCCATGATTCGTTCTTCACTAGGTATTTTTTCTTCACTACATGGGCATTCAACACCTGCATCAATTACTCCTTTTAGTGAAGCAAAAATTTTAGAACCAGCTACTGGGACGTGACGTCCGGTGTCAAGGATGCATTCTTTTATACCTTTTTCTTTTGCTCTTTTACCAGCTAAGAGACCTGTTAGATAAGCAGCTGGTGTTGTAGATGTTGAAAACTTCCAATTGTATTTACTAGTGAGTTCTTTAGAAGTAGCAGTAGCGATAACATTATCTCCTTCTTCTTTGTATTCAATGAATTGAACTAATGTGTTTTTCAATGATTTACGTACAACAAGTCTAGTTTTCCTTGATTTAAGTAGTTTAAGTCTTTTCCTGTAATCTGTTCTACCTTCACGTCTACGTCTTGGTTTTATACGATACCGTGGTCCTTGTTTCATTGTGTTTCCTCCTTAAGAATTCCATCTGCTATCAGATGACTCCTGAGATGTTGTTTACTTTTAAACTCACCACCTTTTGCTTTCATATAGTACCTACGGTAAATAGTTCTATCAATTTTTTTCTCATCACGTAAAGTTTTAAGATACATTCTAATAGGACGTATGGTTTTTATCCATCGTTCTTTTTTAGAAAGACGAGCATACTTGGCTCCTTTCCTAGACCCATGACCACGTCGACGTCCTTTTTCTTTTTGTTTTTGATTAAACTTTTTCCGTCCACTTGAGATTCCTTTGATCTGCCTACTTTTTATAGCTTTACCCTTGATTAGAATCCTGATATCATCCTTAGTAACAGCTTTAGCAATCTCATCTACACGGTCGTAATCCATCCAGACCCTGTTCTCACCGCATTTAAGAAGCGAAGCCGCCATTCTACGTTGATTCCTTAAATCAGTCATCTAAACCTTTCCCCTTTTTTTTCTAAACATTTTTTTTATATGTTAAGTATCCTAACATCCAACTCCTCAGCTTTTTTCTTTATATCTAAACGTTTCTTTGTACCTACGGTTCCACCTATACGAACAGCCTGAGTTTTAGGATTAACACCTTCTAAATCATTAACATTATACACAATGACTTCTTCAAAACCAGATGGATGAAAACCACGTACCTCACGAGGTCCTCTAAAACCAACACGTACTTTACTAGGTCTATATTTTTTATTAACACGCATTTTAGAAGTTATACCATCAGGTCGACGCCAATTCTTTGGTATACGTTTATACCTGAACCATTCCTCACGTAAAAACTCAGGTGTCCTTTTTTTAATTTGTCTCCTTTTAAATAGTTTATCTTTTAACTCCACTGATAACTCTGGTTTCTTCTTTACCTTATATTTTTCTTCTTCCCCCTCTTTTTCCTCAACTTTTTCTTTCTCTTCTTTTTTAGAAACAACTTCTTCCTTCTCTACCTTTTTCCCTTCTTCCTTAGTTTCTTCAACTGATTCAACTACTGTTGTCTCCTCTGTTTTTTCTTCTTTTAATTCTTTTTTTATACCCTTCGCCAAAGCCTCGTTTATACCACTAATCTTTGTTAAATCTTCAACAGAAGCTTTTTTCAGTTTATCAAGTGAATCAAAACCATTTACGTATAACGCCTCAGCTTTTGCTTTACCAACACCTTTGATTTTCATGAACTCTTTGATAACATCATCCTTTTTACCCATAGACCCTTCTATCCTCCTCTACTAACCCTGTAAACTCCATCTTGGAATACACGGATGTCTCTATTTTTCACATGCGTCGCTCGTTCTATATTTGCAACAGTCTGCCCAACTTTTTCTTTGTCTATACCACTAACGGTAATATTTTCACCTTTTATCTCAACAGATACGCCTTCAAGGATTTTTGCACGTCGAGCAGATCTTTCGCCTAAAAAGTTTTCAATAACAAACTCATCACCCTCAACAGAAGTTTTTATCGGGAAATGAGAAAACACGGTTTTCATTTTATATTCAAAACCCTCAGTGACACCTTTAATCATGTTTTTTATATGAGCGATAAAAGTATAAATCAACGCTTTTTCTTTTCGTCTAACGTTTTTACTATATACTTCTATAGTGTTACTATTGATTTTTATATCTATTTTAGGATGTGAGAAAAACCTTTTGAGTTCTCCTTTTTCTCCTTTTACTGTTAATATATTGTTTTCTATCGTCGCAGTGACGTTATCAGGTAACATGATTTGTTCTCTAATCTCAGGTATCAGTACCATATTTCTGTTTTCACCTCAAAACTCTTAAATTTTTTCTTAGTACACATACGCTAGTAGTTTACCTCCGATTCCATTTTTCCTTGCTTCTTCTTGAGAGATAATACCCTCTGTAGTAGTAAGTATTAGTAAACCAAAATGTTGAGCTGGGAGATAACGTGATTCCCATTTATCTAGTTCATCTTTTTTAATAGGATACCTTGGTTTTATAACTCCGCAGTTGTTAATGGTTCCTTTAAGCTGCACTTGGAATACACCTGCTTTCCCATCTTCGATGTATTCAAAACCTTTGATGTATCCTTTTTCTTTTAACAGGTTTAGTATTCCACCTATAAGTTTCGAAGATGGCTGTATCATGCATGTGTTTTTCCCTTTTAACTCAGCGTTTTTTATAGCGGATAACGCGTTTGCTAGCGGGTCGTTTAACATAGTTTTTTTTCAGCCTCCATAAACTTTTTTTATGAGTATTTTTTAAACTCCATTTCTTCTGCTTTTTCTCTGAAACATTGTCTACATATATGTAAACCGTATCTACGTATGAGTCCTCTTTTTCTTCCGCATCGTTCACATCCTTTGGTTCTACCATAGGTTTTTTGTTTTTCTTTTATTTTCATTCAATAACCTCCACGTTGTATTTTTCTGTGAAGAATTTTATGGTTTCTTCTTTTGTCACTCGATGTCTATGTGGTATTTTCCTCCTTGCTATCCGTCTACGTTTTACTCTGTAACCTGGTTTTTCCATGGTTACGCAGATGTCCATTCCAAATATCCCTATATTAGGGTCGTATTTCTGGGTTTTAAAAAGTGTGTGATCTGGTACACCAAAGGATAGATTTCCTTCGTCATCAAAACTGTATTCAGCTATT
>QMTJ01000044.1 GCA_003651045.1 Thermoplasmata archaeon
GAGTAAACCACTAAGTATCGAAATTATTGCTATTAAAAAGAATAAATCCATCATAAACAATGGTTGAGTTATTCCGTTAAGTGTTATATACAGGTGTGGTGTGCTAGGGAGAAATTTATAAAAACTTAAACGTCCTATTACTCCAAAAATTATTAAAGTTATTGCAACAAGTATTCTATCTTTTTCTTCTGATAGTTTTTCAATCATGTTTATCTCCTCCTTCCTCTATTTTTTTCATTAATCTTTTCTCTATTTATTAAATTTCGTTTTTTTAGAAGTTACTGATAGTTTTCAAATTTTCATTCGATTAGATCTCCGTTGTTTACAGGTTGTTTATCTGCTTCAACAAGACCGATTTCTTCATTTACATAGTATATCCAATATTTGTTATCTTGACCGTTTTCATATGTAGATATTGAATTTATAATGATGCTGTCAAACTGGGAAGAATATGTTGCTTTTACATTAAAATTGTTAATCTCTGCTGATTCCAGTAGGAAACTGTAAACAGTTGCGTTTTTAGTAGTAATAGTGTTTGTTATTTTTGTTTCGTCTCCAAAGTCGATTACGATGTCAGCAGTAACCCCAGCTATGTTTGTAGTGTTTTCTGATAATACGTGTTTTGACTCGTTTCCAGTTATGAGATCCGTGGATGTTTGTATAGTAAGTATACCTGTAGTGAATGCACCTGCTATTAATACTATCGTTACAATTATGGGGATAGTTATTTTTATTAGCTGCATGGTTGTTTTTTTTGTTTTCTTCTTTTATGATATCTATTACATTATGTTGTAGAAAGATTAAAATCTAACATTTTGATAACAATCGTTGTCTATATGGATAACAATAAGTTGTTTCGGGCGTTAAGTAGCCCTACCCGATTAGAGATACTAAAAAAACTATTGGTTAACGAGATGCATCTTACGGGTTTAGCAAAAGAAATCGGTATATCTGTGCCAGTTACATCTAGGCATGTTAAAATCCTTGAAGAGATAGGTTTAATAAAAAAAAGAGTTGTTGGTAATGTTTATCTTTTGAAAGCAACAATCGGAGATCTTGAAAAAATGTTGGAACCTTTTATTGAGGAATTCTCAATAGAAATAGAAAAAGAGAAAAGTCTTTTTGATGCTTTGAAACAGATCCCCGGTATCGAAGTTGAAAAAAGAAGGGGGGGCATCAATATATTAAATCGATTGATGGGGATGAGGGATATTATATTTATGAAATAAATGGAAGACTACCTAAAAAACCTATTGATGAATATATGGTTAATAAAAATATTACTCTTGATTTAAAAAAATTAGTCTCAGTTAAGAGGAAGAATATTAGGATAAAAGTTAAAAAATAGGAAAATAGAAAAAATCTATGTTTTTTTATGGGATAATCAGTTAGGTATTTGAATATATCATGTTTATTCTATATTTTTTGAAAAGGTTTATATTGTAAAAAATTATAAGGGGGATGTAGGTGGAAAAATATATGGCTATAGGTTTTGTGTTAATAAGTGCTGCACCTGCACATGAGCATGAAGTATATAACAAGCTTTCTAAAGTACCTGAAATTGTTGAGTTGCATCCATTGTTTGGGGAGTATGATCTTATAGCCAAAATAGAGGCAGATGATTTCGAGAAACTTGGTAAAATCGTTGTAGATCGCATTAGATCAATTGAGGGTGTGATTGATACTAAAACTTTAACTGGGACAAAATTTTAAAAAGAGGTGAAAAAAGAAAATGGATTATATAGCTCAATTTTTAAGTATGTTGACGCTAGTATTTGCTATAGCTAGTGTTATCGCAGGGATATTTACAGCATATTTTGGATCTGGTAAAAGCAGAGTCGTAGGTGGGATTTTAATTGTTATCGGGTTTCTAGTGTTTATTATATTCCTATATGGAGCAGGGTTACTCACAGGTTTCTTAGGAGCACCTGAAGGATTCTTGAATTTCCAGGGTACGATTATCCAGGGTATTATAGCGATCGTTGGTGGCATAGTTGGAGCATTGATAGCACTTGGTATCTTTTTACTAGCTATAATGAAAGCTTAAATGATCATTTCTAAAAAATATTTATGAATCCGGGTATCCCTGGTTAGTTCGGGGTGGAAAGATAAAGCTAAAAGGTTACCCTGCCTAGCCATTACTATTTTTTTATCTATTTTTGCAAGAGGTTTGCAGTTTCCCCAGGTTTTCTCAATTACAGGTGCTCTTATAAAAACAGCGTTAAACATGCTATGTAAACCATCGATGCGGAGGTTTTTTTCAAATGATTCTTTTTGTCTACCAAAAGCATTCCTTGTTACTTGTATATCCATTGCTTCTAAAAGTGTTACATCTCTGTAGGTGTCTGTGAGTTTTTTTGCTAGCAATACACAACCAGCGCAGGTGCCCATAGTAGGTAAGTTGTTTTCTTTGATTCTTTTCTGAATCCTTGTGTATAATCCTGATTTGTTTAAAATTTTTGAAATAGTAGTACTTTCGCCACCTGGTAATATAAGAGCATCGATTTCGTCTATGTTTTCTTTGGTTTTGACTATAAAAACTTCTCCAGGAGTGTTTGTTTCTTTTAGAGTTTTTTGCATCATTATTACGTGTTCTGATACATCCCCTTGTATTCCAATGACTCCTATTTTTATTTTGTTTTTTACCATCCTCTCTCCTGGAGTAGTTGTTCTTTTGGAATTGTTTCTATTTCAATTCCAGTCATTGCTTCTCCTAGGTTTTTGCTAACCTCAGCTATAACATCTGGTTTGTCATAGTTTGCTACTGCTTCAACAATTGCTTTTGCTCTTTTACTAGGGTTATCTGATTTGAAAATACCTGATCCTACGAAGACTCCATCACTACCTAGTTGCATCATTATCGCTGCATCTGCAGGTGTTGCAATACCACCAGCGGCGAAGTTAACAACTGGTAGTCTATGAAAAACATTTTTTATATCTAACAAGATTTTGTAGATACCCTCTTTAACAGTTGCATATGTGTATTCTTCAAAAACAGGTACATTGTCACCGACTTTCCTACAAGTTAATATTTCAGTTGATTTAACATAGCTTTGAGAGTATTCCTCAGCGAGTTTATGTAATTCGTTATCATTCATTTGTTCAACTTTTTTTATCATGGTTGTAACCATTCTTTGATGTCTTATAGCTTCGATGATGTTACCAGTACCTGCTTCCCCTTTAGTTCGAATCATAGCAGCACCTTCCCATATCCTCCTCACGGCTTCTCCAAGGTTTCTACATCCGCAGACAAAAGGAATAGTGAACTTACGTTTATCTATATGATAAAAAGGATCAGCTGGTGTAAGTACTTCAGATTCATCAATCATATCTACACCAAGTGCTTCTAAAGCTTGTGCTTCAACGAAATGCCCAATCCTGGCTTTAGCCATAACTGGTATACTCACAGCATCTATTATTTCCTGAATAATTTTAGGATCAGCCATTCTCGCTACGCCACCATGCGCACGTATATCAGCTGGGACTCTCTCAAGTGCCATCACAGCTACAGCACCGCTCTCCTCTGCTATTATAGCTTGTTCCGCATTGGTGACATCCATGATTACACCGCCTTTCTGCATTTTAGCGAAACCTTTCTTAAGTTTATCAGTACCGAATTTTATTTCTATGGTGTCTATATTTTTCATAATCCTTTGGAACCCCCCATGTTTTTCATTTTTTTTTTGAGATTCAAACCCAGTATATGTAACCTCTTATTAAGAGCTATGGTTAAATAAAAACTTTACTAGGGAAAAACAGAAGCGGGATTCAAATATTTTAAATTTATTCTCTTTTATGTAGAATTTCTAGTATTTCTTTACCAAAAGGAGTGAGTCCATATAATTTAATGTTTCTACCGCTTTCTTTTTCTTCTACAATGTTTAAACTAAGGAGGGATTCATCTTCTTTGTATCTTGTTCCCATTCCACGTAACGCGCCTATTACATTAGTTGGAGTTGTTTTAACATTATATGCTATTTCAGATGTGTAACTGTAACTCGGACTTATTTCAAAAAGGTATTCCGCGATTTTTTTTCTAATATTACTTCTCCTTAGTGATCTAATAATAATAGGTCGTTTAGCATCTAAATGTTTTTCTACCTTGCTTCCGCTTTGCATCCCACCCATGTTATTCAGTTGTCAAAATATCTTTTCTTATTAATATAGGTTTTGTTCATCGTATAATTAGCTACATATGCGTTTACTTATTCATCTGCATGAGTACCATATTAACTGGATAATCTACAACTTAATTACTTACATATGCTTCTACACATACAAATGCGAAAAAATGATTTAAAATAAATACGATATTAAATTTTTCTGAGGATGATTAGGATGTGGATGCTCTTAAAGAAGAATCTATTCTACTCTTTTTTAAAAAGAAACAGGGCATCCATTGGTATTGGCGCGATGATAGTTTTTATCGCTATGGTTCTTGTCGCAGGTATCGCTGCTTCTGTACTAGTTCAGACTTCTAATCAACTAGAGAATCAAGCTATGCGAACAGGTCAAGATACAAAAAATGAAGTAAGCGCTGGAGTACGAGTATATCAAATAATAGGGCAACATGGTTCAAGGAATATCAGCGGAACGATTTATACTCGTTTTCATAACATGTCTATTATGGTTACTGCTCGTCCAGGTACAAAGGGTATAAACCTTGATGAAACCGTATTAACAATAGCGAATGATTCAAAGAAATGCGTGTTATCCTGGGGTGGTGTATTCGCTTCTGCACCATCTAGCAATGGTATTTTTTCTACACCCGGTGCATTTGATCTAAACGCTAGTGAGTTTGGAATAATTGTTTTAGAAGATCCTGATAGTTCATGTACATCTTCTACACCTGTTATCAACCGTGGAGATAAAGTATTAATTGATGTAAACTTATCAGCTTGTTTCAATGGACTTGCTTCCAGAGAAGATGTTAGAGGGATGATAATAGTGGAACAGGGGTCACCTGGGATTTTCTTATTCAGAACACCAGCGTCTACTTCTAAATCAGTTGTAGAGTTATTTTAAAAAAAATTAAAAGTAAGAGATTTTTTTAGATGCACTTGAAATAGTGTTAACAATACTTAATATCAAAAAAACTAATTCATAAAATATAACATAAAACAACCATTTTTTTTATTTTAATAACAAAAACACAACAATAATAACTTTCGCATCAACATTTTGTTACTATTGTTACAAAAGAATTAAAAAACCATTTAATTTATAACCAAAAAAGAAAGTAGAATATCTCTTGGGGGGTCTAGGTACAAAGTTTTTTTCTTTCACCTCTTCTCCTCAAAAAACTAGACCCCTCCTAACCACTATTATAACATTGCTTAAAATGTTTATAAACTTTTATAAACATAAAAAGGAGTTAGTTATCCACAATTTGAACAAAAAAATATGAAAAAAAGAGAGGAGTAAAATAAAATGATAGAAGAATGTAATTTTAAATCTAAAATACGTCATCCGGATTCCCCAGGATGCTGGTTAACACCACCTGAAGTCGTCTGTCCCGGTGAAGAAAACTGTATACTTTATCAGATATACAAGAACGTGGAACAATGGAAAACAAAAGTCTAAAACAAAAAATTTTTTTTTGAGAAAAAAAGGTTTTTTTACATTATTCTTTCGATCATTTCTAGAATAAAACCATCGCTATCTATTGCATATCTAGCTATACCAATTTTTTTAGCATAATTTTTCATTTTTTTCACAGCAAGAAAACGCTCAAAAGTAGAACCTTTTTGTAAAACTTCTAACTCTAAAACACAATCGGCAAGTCCTTCCATTTTCCTCTCAAATATATCACCGTGTATACCCCTTGTCATAGTCATAAAGAGTACACCTTTATTCTGAATGTTACAGATCTTTGCAGCCTGTATTGTTCTAATGACTTCTTCTTGTGTATACTGGTTCAAAAAAAAATCAAGAGAATTGATTATTATTTTTTCAGAGGATGTGTTTTTTATTTCATTTGATAAAATAGCTAAAAAATCTTCTCCTCCCTTCTGTATTGGTGGTGTACCTGAGGATCCTATTTCTATTAATTCTTTGAGTTTTATCTTAGATCTCTGTTCATAAACACTTACTCTTTTTTCTTCACCACTGAGAATGGTTTCAGAATAACGGGAAGCGATATCAACAATACGTATATCCTTATTCGACCATCCGAAACGTTTCATAGTAGCTAATACTTCTGTTTCTGTCTCCTCCGTAGTAAAATATAATACTTTACCTGTGGTAGCAAGTTGTTTACTTAATATTTCAATACTGCTACCTGGTGTTCCAAGTATAAGAACCGCGTATCCTTTAGGAGCCCCACCTTCTAACAATGCATCTAGTTTCTCGATACCTGTGCTGATAAACTCTTCTTTAGACATCAACTATTCATCTCTTAGATAAAAGAATCTCTTACCTTCAAGATTTTATCATTCAAATAAATCAGTCTATTAAGATATTTATCCATCCCTTCTTCTTCAATAGCTAAAGAAATAGTATGAATATTTCTAGCTCGTGTTCTATTTGTTATATGATAAAAAAACTCAGTAACAATATCTGGATCATTATATATCATTAGATTACTCAAAGAGTCTATAACAAGATACTTTCTCCGCTCATTATTTACTTCTTTAAAAACGTTCATTACCTCCAAACCAAGTTTTTCAAGCATAGTAGGACTCTCGATATATATACAATTTGGATAAGTCTTTGTAATACCAGCTGCACGAGAGATACAGTCTATGAACGTGATATGTTTACTCTCCTCTATAAACTCAAACTCTTTAGCAAGCGTCTCATAAGGTTTAGTAATAGTTACATAAACCCAAACATCTTCAGGTTGACTACTCATATATTCAAACAATGCTTGTAATAAATCAGAGTAGTTACTACCAGGTAAAAGTATACCAATTGATTGATTAATTTTAATCGCATTAGATATTCTTTCTTTAAGCCCATCAATTAAGACATTAGCCATTCTAAATCTTCACTCTCTAGATCTCAACAATGGTGCTAATTCTATACCGTTTTTGGAAGAAATACTCATAGCTGATTTCGTACGGCTATGAGCTGCTCCACGCATTTTAACAATCTGAAACGTACGGATGAGATCCCCTTTACGTTCTATATCCCCAAGGAAGAAGATACCATCCGAGATAAACTCCTCGATACCATACTGAGAATATTGAAACTTCCTAGGTGGTACTTCTGAGGTTAAAAGGGTAGTACATTTCATAGCAGCAAGAGAAGAACCTAGTTTAAAAATAAAATCCCGGATCATCTCAGGTGTTTGAAGCCTATAACATAATGCTGTTATTGAGTCTATAATTAAACGTTTCACATTTAACTCATCAGCGATATCACGTAGTATATCAAGTAAAGCACTAGCATCCTCCACAGTGTATTTCTCCGTGTCAAGCCCTAGTCTTTCACTAATAATCCTAAGATCTATAAGGTTAACCATACCAGATTCTATAAGTTTTTTATCATAAAACTCGAAACCTTCCATGTTCTTAGTCAACTTAAACAAAGGCTCAGTTATCGTGAAAAAAACTCCTCTTTCACCTTGTTTTGCACCATTTATCAAAAACTGCATACAAAGCGTTGTTTTACCTGACCCGCTGCTACCAACTACAAGTACGGTACTACCTATTGGTATACCACCACCTAGCATTACATCTAATTCTTCTATACCAGTTTTACATATCTCTTTTTTTTGAAACTCAGATTCTTGCATATAATGTCTCTCCTCTTTCCACGGTCCTAGTGGTACTTACTAAATACAATTGTTGGTTATAAAATTTGAGGTTTAATTTAGAATGCAGGGGAAGGGATTTGAACCCTCGGACTCCTTCGAGACAGGATGTCTCATCCGAACCCTTAAACTCTTCTTGTGATCTTAAGTCCTGCGCCGTTGGCCAGGCTTGGCTAC
>QMTJ01000045.1 GCA_003651045.1 Thermoplasmata archaeon
GTTGGAGTGATTATGGAGTATACAAAGTTAGGGTTAAATACCGAAGTGTTTACATGGTGGAGAGCCCCTGGTCTGATCCATTGACTGTGAATATTACTCTTCCTTCTGATTTAGATGGCGACGGTTGGATTAACGAAGTTGAAATCGCTTACGGTAAAAACCCTAATGATCCTAATGAGTATCCCTTGGATACAGATAATGATGGTACTCCTGATAATGATTCAATAGACGGCCGGTATACCGGTGACGTTGATGATGATGGAGATGGATTAACTGATTCTATTGAGGAATCAATAGGGTCTAACCCTAAAGATAACAGTGATGTTGAAACTGTTTTTGTTGAAAACACAATTTTTTACATTGTAGATACAGATAATGATAATCAGTGGAATATTTTATATAACCCTGGAACTGGTTTAAAAACAAAAATCACTAATCAAAATGGTGTATTTTATCTTGACATAAATGGTGATGGTAACTATGATTATACTTATAATAATGGGTTATTTGTTTATCGACCGTTTCCATGGTTACAGGTTATTCTAACAGCAGCTGGTATAATTCTGATTATCATTGCCATCTTGTTTAAAACAGGTATTATTTATCTTTATGAAGAAGAGTACATTGTAGAAGAATAAAAAAATATTCTTTTTTTGACCAAATCTATTTTATATCACCCCTGGTTTACAAGTTTTTTGTTCATGATATGTCTTGGAGTTGAGGGTACAGCACATACTATCGGTGTTGGTATAGTAAAGGATTCCTCTGATAAATGCAGAGTTTTATCTAATGTTATGAAGATTTATCAGCCGGAGCATGGTGGTATTCATCCACGTGAAGCTGCGAATCATCATGCTTTGTATGTTGCTGATTTGATTAAAGAAGCTATTGAAAAAGCAGGGGTTAATTCCTCCGATATAGATCTTGTATCGTTTTCACAAGGACCTGGTCTCGGGCCTTGTCTCCGTACAGCTGCTACTGCTGCTCGGGCTTTAGCTCTCACGCTTAATAAACCAATACTGGGTGTGAATCATTGTGTCGCTCATCTTGAAGTAGGTCGTGGAACAATTGAGGATTGTAACGATCCGGTTTTGTTGTATACTTCAGGTGCTAATACACAGGTTATAGCATTTGCTGAAGGGCGTTACCGGGTTTTTGGTGAAACACTTGATATAGGTATTGGTAACTGTCTTGATAAGTTTGGTAGAACCGTGGGGATTGATTTCCCTTGTGGTCCGAAAATAGAAAAACTAGCGATGAAAGGTGAAAAATATTTAGCGTTGCCTTATACTATCAAAGGTATGGATGTTGCTTTTTCTGGTCTTTTAACTATGGCGGAGCAGTACTATAGAAAAGGTGAAAAAATTGAGGATATATGTTTTTCTATGCAGGAGACAGCATTTGCAGCTCTCACAGAGGTTACTGAACGTGCTATGGCTCATACTGAGAAAAACGAGGTTTTATTAGGTGGTGGCGTAGCAGCTAATAAGAGACTTAGAAACATGGTACGGATCATGGCGGAGGAACGCGATGCATCTTTTTTTGTTCCATCAAAGGATTTATGTATTGATAATGGTGCGATGATAGCATGGCTTGGTGTTTTGATGTATAAAAGTGGTATACGTATGAAAATTGAGGAAACTTTTATTGATCAACGTTTTAGGACAGATATGGTGGATGTGACTTGGCGTGAGTAAAAAACATATTTTATATCAGGGCGCTGAAGCGGAGATATGTTTATCAGAGTACATGGGTTTTAAAGTGGTTAAAAAGAGGAGGTTAAAAAAGACTTATAGACTTAGGTATATTGATAGTTACCTTATTTCTTCTAGGACAAAAGAAGAAGCTAAGCTTATGATAGATGCTCGTAGATCTGGTGTGTCTGTCCCAGTTATATATGATGTTGACCTGAGAGATGGTGTGATTACTATGGAGTACATAGATGGTAAGAGAGTTAAGGATATTTTGAACAGTCTCAGTGAAAAAGAAAGAAAAACCCTCTGCAGAGAGATTGGTGTGAATATTGCAAGGCTTCATAATAATGATATAATACATGGTGATATTACTACTTCAAACATGATACTGATGGATGATAGGGTACATTTTATTGATTTTGGACTGGGGGAAAAAAACCATGAGATTGAAGCTAAAGGCGTTGATTTACATGTTTTGATGGAGGCGATAGAGTCAACGCATTCTAAATATTCAGATTGTTTTGAATATGTTTTAGAGGGGTATAAAAAGGAGTTAGAGGGTGATGCTGATTTGGTGGTTAAAAAAATTAAGGAGATTGTGAAAAGAGGACGATATAGATGAAAACATTGTATTTTATCACTAGTAACAAGGGTAAAGTAGTTGAGGTTAAAAACAAGTTTTCAAACCTGGGTATAAATATAGTTCAAAAAAACCTGGGTTACCCTGAGATTCAAGCTGCAGAATTAGAAAAAGTTGCATTTTTTGGAGCTGAACATGTACAGAAAAAATTCAATCATCTTTTTATTTTAGAAGACGCTGGGCTTTTTATCTCTGCTCTTAATGGTTTCCCGGGTGTATATTCTTCTTATGTTTTCCATACAATAGGTTGTAAAGGTATTCTCAGGCTTATGAGTGATTTCGGAGATGATAATAGTAGAAGAGCAGTTTTCCGTTCAGTTTTTGCCTATGTAGAACCAGATAAAAAACCATTGCTTTTCCAAGGTGAATGCTATGGTAGAATTGCCTTGGAGGAAAGAGGAGGTCATGGTTTCGGTTACGATCCTATTTTTATCCCAGATGGTGAAACACGGACTTTCGCTGAAATGGGTACAAGTGAGAAAAACAAGTTTTCACATAGAGGTAAATCTTTGGAGAAATTAATTGATTTTTTTAAAAAACAATGATAAATATAGTAAATAGAAAATTTTAAAAGCATATAAATATGATACATAATATTAGAGTTACATATGGCAGATGTTGAAACAAAAGATAAATTATATGCTTTTGAAGAAAAACTTAGGAGAAGATATTCTTTACTTTCTAAGTTGTTTATTCTGTTAACGGTTTTACTAGTTTCATGGGTTGTTATAGTAATATTCTCCGTGTACATTTTACGTTATGGTTATAACTGGGCTTTACTTCCTTTGAATGATTGGATACTCCTTGTTTCCATACTATTTCTGATTTTCATTGTTTTAGAATTAATTTTTTATTTTCATTATTCCTCTGTTAAAAACAAAATAGTTGAACTGGAGAAACCTAAACCTGAGTTTATCAATGGTAAACGTGTTCATGTGTATACTTACCCTGAGGGGGTAGAGGGTGGAATTTTCAGTAAAACCTATGTTGGTATAGATGAGCATAATGTTTTACGTTTACGTACATTGATGGTTCCACCAGATGAACTCTGGAGTCAAAAAACTAGCGGGCAGAATACGCAGGATATAGAACCATCTCAAGGGCAGAGTTCAAAAGAAGAGGAAGAGAAAAAATAAAAAAAACCCTCTCTCTTGCTCTCAGGTTTTTTTATTTTTTTAATATACCCATCTCTGTGAGTTTCTCAGGTAGATAAGTATCTGTTACATAGTCGAGACCATATTTCGCTAGAGCCTGTTGTTCAGATTTTTTCCCTATTTTCAACTGTAGTTTGATTTCTCCTTTCCAAAATGAATCCTGGAAACGTGGATCGGTGAGTTCACTTTTAAGAGCGTTTATATCCTCTTTTGTAAGGTTATCTGTTGGTAGATCATAGTTTTCAATATCTGAGGGTGTAACGCCTAAAAACTGTGAAGAAGGCGTAGCGAGGTATTCAGATATATGCGCTGTTTTGATAGCGCCATATGCTATACTTGCGAAGATCCTGTAACTCCATGGGTCGCAATCTGTGAAAACAACGATGGGGATATTAAGCTCGGTGTTTAGTCTTTTTATAAAACGTCTTGTAGACCTAGCAGGTTGTCCTTTTAGATGAACTAGTATCGCCCGATGGGTGGTATCGAAACCATTTTCAACTAATCGGTCGAACATACCACCGGTTTCAATCGCTATAGCGAAATCAGCATCGACACTTTTAAAAGTTATTTTTTCAGGTTCAACATTGTACGGGATTGAGTAACCTGCGTCTCCTACGTCATCCTGACAATGTATTTTTTTCTTGGTATTATTACGTGTGACTTCCTCGATTGTTAAATTACCTATAACCCGAGCGCCGTCTTCCTCAGGTCTTAGTTTGAAATCCTCTCTCATGCATTTTGTAATAACCTCGAGATCCTCCGCTAGGAGATTAGATTCTTGTTGAGAATGAAACTTAGCGAGATCCCATCCCTCAGATATATAGTACATTTCTCTCAGTGTCGAGGATTTATTCACTCTTATCATTTCCTTGATGAAATCAGCCATGTACATAGTCCGAAGAAGCATATATGCTCCATCAAGCGATTTGGCGTTCCTCTGTGTCGTGTTATTACCATATTTCCAAACGTTTAGTTTTTCATCAAACCTTATATTAGCTTTTGTACGAGTCGGTAGATCAATAGATGGTACCTCTGTTTTTAAAAAATCATTATAGATTTTTAACGCTATCATATCAATTTTACTAATCACGTCAGAGTAATCTTTTTTAACCATATTTTTCTTAGTCCCCCTCCCATTTATCAGCACCAATCACATATGCAGGGTTTATGTTTTCAACATACAACTCGTTTTCATCAAAATCACCTTTTTCAAGACCTGCTAATTCAAAATACACGTCAACCTTGCTAGCTGAGGGTATGGTGTCGAGATTCCATTTTATGAAACGATCTGTAACTTTAGACGGCTTAGGAGTTACCGTTCCAACTATTGCGTCTTCTGGTATAAGAGCATAAAGGTTGAACTTCTGCGGAGTCTGTTTATAGTTCACCACTAGTATTCTACTCTTTGTAATAGTTCCTCCTTTTTTCTCCATAGATTCTGTTTCACCAGTGAGCGTCGTTTGAACCATTGGTCTAGGTACTTCTTCGTATTCAACAGCATCCTCAATCCATACTACATCCATGATCTTGGTAATAATTGGATCAAGAACTGGTACAGGTTTATTCAGCATATGAGCTGATTTTTTCGCTATCTCCGGTAGAATCCTTGTTATAAGATCAAATTTTTCACGTGTTTTAGCACGACGTACTTTTTTATGTATATGTTGTTGTACTTTACGAGCGCATTCACGGAAAGCAAGTTTAATTTCATTCTCTATCTCAGGTACATCCGCTATTGCTTCTTTACTCTCAGATGTAAAAGGAATCAAAGTAGAAGACACATGTGCTAAAAAAATAGCTGGACCCGTTGGTATACCTTTACCGGATGGTTGATTAAGACCATAACGCCTCCAGTCAATAGATGAAATAGCAGATGTTATAACGCAACCACCTTGCTGATATAATAAGGGTACACGATTCGCGAAACGCAATAGTTTAACAGGTTCATCCTTCGGTAGTTTACCACCATAAACCAATCCAACTTCAACTTGGAAAGGATTACCTGAGTAAACAGAAGCCGGCCGAGATGCTGTTACTATAAACTCTGGTGATATCTCCTGCGTCTCATGTTTAAGACTACGTTTAATAAGTGTTTCGCCGATAGGTGATAAACAATCCGTAGATGGCGCCATGATTTTTACTTTTTTAAAAGCCTTATGTAACGCGAGAAATTGGTCACGTGTCATTGTCTTCGGGTTCAGATTTTTTTCAAGACCAGCTTTTTCAATAACCGCGTTTGTTGTTCTATCACCCATACTGCTAAACTCTGTTTTAAGAAAACTATTAAGCTGCCTAGCCTTGGTATGTTTAGCCATTTTAATAAGAGTCCCAAGTTCTACACCATATGGATGAGGTTTGATCTCAGATGGTTTACGTGGTAACGTTTCACATATTCTCTCAAAAACATGCTCAGTACCATCAGGTTCTCTATAAATTATCTGAGCATGAGGATTAACTATAGACGTACTTTGTAGGTAATCATAAACAAAACGTTTACCACGTTTAAAATCACCAAGGATTGATACCTCTATACGGGTACCAGTTGGTTTATCCCAATGAATAGTATCTTCATTTAAAACCTCAGCACGGTTTTTATTTGTATCAATAGCTATCTCATTCATAATAGCTGGGCGATCTGGTTTAATCTTTGAAATAATCCTAGCATGCTTACCCGTGGTGAGCTGACCATAAAGAACAACCGCAGAAATACCAATACCCTGTTGCCCTCTACTCTGCCTGATAGCATGAAAACGAGAACCATACAAAAGACGACCAAAAATATGTGGAATCTGTTTTTTAACAACACCAGGACCATTATCTTCGATAATCAACTTACACTCGCTATCTTCACCATTCTGTATTTCAACATAAATATCTGGTAGGATATTCGCTTCTTCACATGCATCAAGAGAGTTATCAACACCTTCTTTAACACTTGTAACAAGTGCCCTTGTTTGATTCCCGAAACCAAGGATATGTTTATTACGTTCAAAAAACTCTGCAACAGAGATCTCCTTTTGTTTTTTAGCTAATTCAAGAGCTGTTACCGTTGCCAAAACATTTTTCCCTCCTTCATAATTTAAAGGAACCCCTTTAGTTTATGCACCCAGGAACTGTAATACATATGTTAATTATAAAATTATTCATTTAAAACCAATACCTGGGGGTAACTGAAACTACTAAAAAAAGAATAAAAAAACAAAAATTAATCCCCTTTTAACCATTTAAATAGCAATAATCTCCGATAATAAAACCAAAAGAATAATGCCTCTCCACTCTGGAATAATATTTTTTTCTTTGTTCATAGTTGCCTTTAACGCTGTTTTTCAATTTACTATCTTTTACAGACATTATTAGTAATATCTCCTAAATCTCCTCGAAGAGACTTTATTACTCTTTTTTTATCGTTGGTTCTATTTAAGCATATTCTGATAAATTGTCAAAAACGAAAAAATTACACCTCTTTTATTTTATAACCTACTTTTTCCCTGAGAAAAAATCCGAAAACGATATAAACTCTTTCCATAATTTAACCCTCAAAATCAAAAAAACTTTAAAAACGAATGTGTGGGAGGAGAAATATTTGAAAGGAAAAATAATTGCTATAATGTTAGCAGTAGCATTAGTTGCAGGAATATTAAGCGGATGCGTAGAAGAAAAAACACCTACATTGACTACAAATAATCCACCTACAGCGAGTTTCACATATACACCTGAGAAACCATCTGCTGGTGAGGAGATAACCTTTAATGCATCTGGTTCTTCAGATCCTGATGAAGGAACCGTGTTATCATATAACTGGGACTTTGACAACGACGGTGTAGCTGATGCAACTGGAATAGAAGCAACGTGGAATTATACAACTAATGGCACATATACAGTTACATTAACAGTTAACGATACAATAGATGAGGATACATATAATATGACAATTATAGTAGGAAATGTTGCCCCTACAGCAGCGTTCACATATACAATAGTTAACCTAACAGTAACATTCACAGACCAGTCTATGGATCCAAATGGTGATGAATTAACATATCTATGGGATTTTGGAGATAATGAAACCAATACAACTCAGAGTCCAGTACATACTTATGCCGCGGCAGGTACGTATAACGTAACTCTGACTGTAACAGATCCATATAACCTAAGTAGCTATGTAACGGAAGAGATAACTGTTGAATAAACGAGAACAATAAAAATAGTTTAAACTGATATAAGCATAGAGATAGTTTATAGAAAGGAAAAATCTTACTCTTAAATCTGTTGTAAAATACATCTTTAAATCTCCTACTATTTTTCTATTTTTTTAGGTTGTAATTAACATATTTTTGATTTCTACTTTCGTGTGTTTAATTATGTTATACTTTTTACAGAAACCCTTGTTTGTTTCAATTACATATTTACAGAAGCCCCGGCTCCAATACACCCTATAAAAGA
>QMTJ01000046.1 GCA_003651045.1 Thermoplasmata archaeon
GTTTTGAACTTGCGGTCTACTTTCTTGTTTTTATAGTTACATGGCTGTTTGCAGCCATCTGTGTTTGGATATCGAGAGAGAGGGGGGGTTTATCTGTAATCTACTTTTACAGGTAACAGTTTGAATAACAAAACATTTTTATACCATGACAATAATATATTTTATTTAATGAATAAAAAAATGCATGTTAAACCAGCAGATGTTTACAAATCCGGTATACAATATGGTGCTATAAGCCCAAAAGACGTATACAAAACCGGTGGGAGATACGGCACTATAAGCCCAAAAGACGTATACAAAACTGGTACACTCTATGGTACCATTAGTCCTAAAGACGTATACAAAACCGGTGGATACTACGGCACTATAAGCCTTAAAGATCTCTAGAAACTCTGCTGAAAAAATATAAAACTCATCATCTAAAAAATATTCTTCTTATATTTTTTCTATTTTGCTCTAAATATTTTAAATGTAAAATAGAAAAAACTTAGAATTATCTAAAAAATAATACATTTTTAGAATTGTAGAGTTAGAATGGTTTTTTTAACGTTTTATTTTGCAGTACAGATAAGAGATATATTACCAGAGAAACATGAGAGAGGTATATATAACATTATTATTGAATGATAAAAAAATAAATCAAAATTTTGTTATTTCAACTGTTTATTTTTCCCGGAACAGAAAATATTACCTAAAAAACTTGTCCTACTTTATACTTTTCTCCACAAAATATTTAGAAATTATTTGTTGATGAATGAAACTCCTCTCCATAAACACGTTATATGTAACATTGATATTCCTGGGGAGTAATTAACTTCGCAGTACTTTTAAATATAAAATTTATAGCTGACTAAGTCCTATAATAATATTCTTTTACACATTTTACAATATGTTGTAACTTGTTTTTGTTATACCATAACTGTGGATAGGTTGGGAGGTTTACAATGTTTTTACCAGCTATATAAGCAGATGAGAATTTTTCTTTACCTGTTGTGTATCTGCTAAAAACTGGTATATGTGGTATTGAATAATCAAAGACTTTGTTTATTTGTACACCATGTTTTTTCATGAACATTTCAAAATCTTTTCTATCTTTTACTCTAATAGTATAATGTGAAAAAGTTGAACCGTTTTTTAAAACAGGTAATGTTATGATTTTTTTAACATCATCTTTTAATTGTTCATTGTAGAATTTGGAGATTTCGACTCTATGTTTAATGTTGTTTTTGATTTTTTTAAGTTGAGATAAACCTACTGCTGCCTGTACTCTTGTATAGTTTTCAATGAAATCATTTGATAGATAGATTTCTTCCACTGGTAGGTTTTTGTTGTTTAAATTCCATCCTCTTTTTTTCCATGTTAATAAGCCGTGTGACTCCCATAAAGCGAGTATAAATCTGAAAAATGAATCGCTAAAGATAAACGGGGTGTTTAGGAGTAAAAAAGTTTTTTTTAACTCAATAGAGGTGGAGGATGACTTGAAGTTATGGTTTTTAAAAGTTTTTAGTTTTTCATATATTTCTTCATTATTTGTTGTAACCATGCCTCCTCCAAATGTGAAGACTTGTTTTTCTATGTTGAAACTGTAGAAAACTGCGTCGCTATATTTACCAACGTTTTTTGTTAGAACAGCCTGCGCTGCGTCTTCTATGATATATACATTTTTGTCAACTATTTCACGTAATGTTTTAACATCCATGGGTGTACCGTACATATGTGTTGGGATAATAGCAGCTGTTTCTTTAGAGAGTATATGGGGCACTGCTGGTAGTTCCATGTTGTAGTCTTGCAAGGATATATCTACAAACCTTAGTTTGTTACCAGATGCGATTATAGCCGCTGGTACAACTAAGCAAGTATACGCTGGTATTATTATCTCCTTGTTAGAGATGTTGAGAGATTTCAATAGAGAGTATAAACCTGATCTACCGGATGGGAAAGAAACTGCATATTTAGCATTTACAATGTTTGCAAATTTTTTTTCAAAGTTATAAATTATGTTTTCTTTTTCACCCATTATTGCTTTTATTTCATCGAAAGTGAAATATGGTTTAAATCTTGGTATCATATGTTTGTTTTCACATCCCTTTAAAATAAAAATTTTTTTACATGTTTTTCGTTATTTCTTCTTCTGTTAAATAGTATTTAGAGATTTTTTTATCCCAGATGTTTTTAGGGTATCTTTTTTTTACGAAACTGTTTAGCTCGATTAATTCTTTTCCGAAACCTCTCTTCACCACCGCGAGGTGAGCTTCGAGTTCATGTTTTATTCTAAATTTATCAAATAGATGGTATCGTGGTAGGAAGATTATTTTTTGAAAGAAATTCATTTTTTTAAACTGTACTATATGGTAGAGTTCATGTATAAAAACAGCTTTTAAAGCATTAAGGTTGCATTGTTTAATGACTCTACGGTTATAATAAATGTTAGAGGTGAAAGGTAGAGTAATCATGAAGACTTTTTTTAGTAGACGAAGGGGTTTTAGTTTTATTTTAACTTTTTTTAACTCTGGGAAATAGTTTTTTTTAAGATTTTCTAATAATTCTTCATAGTTTACATGGTCAATGTTCATTTATCAACAGCAGTGGTAAATGCGTCATATGTTTATAAATAGTATCTGAAAAAATATTAAAAAGAAGACAATTAGTAGTTATTAAATAAAAGAGTTGAAAAAATTTTTTTTATAAAAACATTTATCATAGGTTAGAGTTTATCTCTGGTTTTATAAGATGAAAGCTACAAGTATTACTGGGGTTTATAAAGAAAAAAATAGGATTTATACTGAGAATTTACCATGTTGTAAAGGATCTACTGTTTATAATGAAAGGATAGTTTACTATAGAGATAGGGAGTTTAGATCTTGGAATCCTTATAGGAGTAAACTTGCTGCTGCGATATCGAATGGTTTAAAAATTAGTTTTAAAACAGATTCGAAGATTTTGTATCTTGGTGCAGCGACTGGTACAACAGTTAGTCATGTGTCAGATATTGTCAGAGATGGTTGGGTTTATGCTGTGGAAAACTCACCAGTTGCAATGAAAAAACTCTTATATACTTGTGGAAAAAGACATAACGTGATACCTGTTTTGGCTGATGCGAATCATCCTGAGCGTTATGGTTCTATTGTCTCTGGTGTTGATTTTGTTTATCAGGATGTTTCTCAGAGGAATCAAGCAGAGATTTTTAAAACAAATGTTTTTAGATATCTTAAGAAGAATGGTGAAGGTGTTTTGATGGTGAAGGCTAGGAGTATTGATGTTTCTCTTAAACCTAAAAAGGCATATGAACTGGTTTGTTTGGAGTTAGAAGATGCTGGTTTAAAAATTGAAAGGAGAATAGATTTACATCCTTATGATAAAGATCATATGGTGATATTGGTCTCTTATTTCTGAGGATATGAGGCAGGGTTTTATAAGGGAGATTTTGTTTAGGGATTGTTTGAATTAGAGATGAAAATTGAAGTTGATTCAAAGTTGTTAGTTCAGTTAGGTAAATTTTTTACTCCTATAGTATTGGGTATTAGTGTTTTGTGGGTTGTTGGTTTTTTATTAGATGAAAGTTTACGGGTTAGATTTTGGTCCCTATGTGCCGGGTATTTTTTCCCACCTCTTGGTAAAGAATCTATTATACCCACAGGTATAGCTCTTGGTATTAATCCTTTGTTGATGGGTTTATCTATTGCTTTTATTGATATTGTTGTAGCTCTTTTTTTGGTTTGGAATTATGATCTCGCAAAAAAAATTCCTCTTGTCGGGCGTTTTATGGTTAAGGTTGAGAATATTGGTAGAAGTTCTTCAGAGAAGTATAGTTGGGTTAAACCTCTTCGTTTTATTGGTATAGTTCTTTTTGTTATGGTTCCTTTTCAGGGATCTGGTAGTCTTGTTGGTTCTATACTTGGTCGTCTTATTGGTATGAAACCGTGGAATACTTTTTTGGCTATATCAATTGGTACAGTTAGTGGTTGTTTATTAATCGCGTGTTTCGCAGATGTTATGAAATCTGTTTTTGTAAAGAATTTTTTATTAGGGTTGTTAATCCTGGTTATATTGATCGTAATCGTCATCATAGTTTTTATTTATAGAAAAACAAAAAAAAATTAAGATAATTTTTTCTTCCGGGAGTTTTTTGGTTAAAAATTTATGTTTTTTGATAAGAGTTGTACAATAATTCTTTTAAAATTAATAATTTTAATATATTAATTAAAATCAAAAAGTAGTTAGTAAACTAAGTAACAATATAAATAGGGAGGTTTTAATCCTTCAGATGAATAATAGTAAAATAGCTGCATGTTTAATAGGGGCATTTATTCTAATGCAGATTTTAGTTCCAACTTCTTTATCTATTGATGATTTTCCTTGGTGGGATAACAACTGGTCATATCGTAGTGAGATTAAAATACCAGTGGATACAAGTGATAAAAACACTTGTTTTCAACCTGTTGATGTACATGTTGAGTTTGATGAACCATGTTGGGCGCTAGATGAAAAAGAACATTCTATTAGAGTAGTTGTTCAACGTGGTGATGTTTTTACTGAGTTGGAATCACAGATTTATGATCTTCACTATGTGGATGAGGAACATATTGACTCCTGCAGTTTGGTTTTTCTTATACCTGAGGATGTAAAGGGTGATGAAAAATACTATGTCTATTATGATGATTCTGCTAAGCCTACTCCGGATTACCCTGATCATGTTAAAGTTGAAGAGTCATACTATAGATATGAGCCTTTGCAGGGTGTCTTTTTTGAATCATGGTATTACAAGATACTTCAAGATGGAGAGATTGTTTATGCGGTTGCTCAAAAAGGAACAGCTATGAGTATGCATGTATCTCAGCAGGTTATGAAGCTGAAGAAAGGTGTAAAAACTGTTTTACCTAATTCAGCGGATCAATCAATTAGTTTTAGTTTTATTTACTGGTGGCTTAAGAACGGCGTCTGGGATGGTTTTTCCACTGATGAAAAATTACTGTCTAAAGAAGTATTTGTAGATGGTAACCTCATGGTATATTTTGGTATTAAAAGCGGGTCATCTAATGGTTTAATTCAATCAACGGTTTACTATAAATACTACTATACACCAACTGAGGATAAAAAAATTTATGCTCATGTTAAACATCAAATCAATAAATACCCGTTACCCAGTGGTGAAGAAATCGATGTAGCATTTGCAGCAGTTAACATGGGAAAGTTTAAGAGTAGTGTTTTGAAGGAGTTAAATTTTGGTAGTATCCCTTCTTATCTACATTTTTACAATGAAAACGGTTTAGTAACAACATACAAAATCGATCAGAACCCTGAAAGCAGTGACTGGGAGACTATGATTAGTAAACAAGATGATTATGATATAGGGGATAATGCCTGGTTATCAGTTGATGAAGGAGAAGCAGGTAAAGCACAAGGGATAATATTTGACTCTAAAGATGTTGTAAAATCTGGAGAGGATGAGCGGAATGGGATAGAACTACAACTCTACGAGGCACATAGTATTAATCTACCTGGTTTAGATGGCCGTATCGGCTACCTGTATCTTATGAGAAACGGTTATGAACAAGGGGAACCATTGGACGCCGTACTTCCAAAAAATTATACTGTTGAGTTCAATGCAGAGTTTTTTACTTCAGAAAACGGTGGATACAAAAGAGTAGAAAAAGAAGCAGATATCTATCAAAAACTTATAAAGTATCAACCAGAAAACAATGAAGAAATAAATGAGACTAACGAAGAAAAAAAAGAATACAATTTAAATGTATATGTTCATCTTTCAAAATTATTATCTCTAAAAACAGTTGGCTCATTATTGTTTCTAAAATATCCTTCAATAGTTGTTAAATTATTCAAAGATAATGAACAAGTCGGGTTTTGTAGAGCTAGTAGAATACCTTTAAATAGTGATTACACAGTTGATTGGAAAAACATCTCGTTATTTAGAAAAGCTAGATTTACGCATCTCCAAGAAGGGTATTATCTTGTAAAAGTTTTTCTTGAAAAATCATCATCCCCTGGGAAAGATGAGTTCATAGGTTATCAAATTGTTGATCTAAAAAAAGATACAGATACACATGTTTTTTGTAAACCTGAGAGTGAAATACGTTTACAATTTCTAAATCAAAACAATAGAGGAGTTGAAAACGTTCAAACATATATAACAAAGGATAACATGATATTATCAGAAGCTACGAGTGATAACAATGGCGAAGTGAAGATAGGAGTACCATATAACAGCGGAGAAAAATATCTTATCAAATCCATTTACAAAGGTTTTTTAGTTTTTAAAGAAGAAACACGAATCAACTGTATACATAGTGTTTTTCCTCTGAAAAAAATTGTTACATTTGATGTTCATGATTTAACAATAAACGTTAAAAACTCAAATAATAAACCAATAGATTTGGATATAACACTTACATCTAATGAAATGCAGGAACCCGTTGTTTTAAAACCAGATGAAAACGCTCATATGAAATACAAATTCTGGAGTCTACCCAGTGGTAACTATACACTCACTTTTAAATACAATACTATAGAAGTAGAAGAAAAAATAAACATACCCATGGTGAATTCAAAAACAATTAACTTCTATGATCTCACTCTCTATGTAAAAGATGAATTAGGTTTTAAACCTGGTGTAAAACTAGATGTGTACTTGATAGATGAGACTTCTAAAAAACCTGTTATCATTTCTGGAAACTATGTTTCTAACGGTGAATACCAGTTTTTCAATTTACACACTGGAAGGTACATACTTAGAACCCAGTATAAATCATATACTGTTGAGAAACAAATTGATATACCAGTTGGAACAAATGAAAACACCAACATAGTAAAAATAATGTTTCCTGCTTTGTTCAACCTTACAACAATTGTTTTTGACTCACATGGTAACTCGTTAGGAGGCGCCAAAATCGTTATATCGCGCGATGGAAAGAAAACACAAGGAAACACTAATGAGAGAGGTTTGAAAATGTTTTCAATACCACCTGGGGAGTACAGGTTACAGGTTTTCCTAGATGATGATTTAATCTGCAATAGAAACATTAGCGTCTCGGCGGATAAAACATATAAAATCGCCACCGCATATGAACCAGTACTCCTCCATACAGTGATAATCCTAACATCAATAGTATTGTTAATAGGTATAGCGTATCTAAGTTATAAAAAAAGAAATACCTTGTTTTTCTTCAAAATATTAGCTATCTATCTAGTTTTTATCGCTATTGTTTCTCCATGGTGGGCTATTGATGGTCTCTCTAATGGAGCATCTACACATACGGAGATGTTTCTACTCCCGACTAATATGGTAACTATAACCTCAATAGATAATATATCTGCTGGTGAGATAATAGTTTTAGATGAAACATTTAAATCCACGATGAGTCAGTTACCAATAATTCTGATAGCTGCTCTTACATGTATATTTATAAGTATGTTTCTAAAAAAGTTTGAGAAAACAAAAACATCAACTTTATTGTTCCTCATCAGCGTGTTTTTACTTTCAACTGTGCTCATAGTTTTCACCTATGGAATGTCAGAGTTTACAAAAATCACAGTTGGAGGTTTTATAGGAGAAAGTAATCTTGACATCGCTATCCCCGGTGAAAACATGTATAGAACCATTCAATGCACATGGGGCCCTAGTATCGGTTTTTATCTTATCCTGTTTTCAACTATTTTTCTATGGTTTTCCATGTTTATTGACATTAAAAAAAATATATACGGAGAAAAATTTATTTATTCAAACATTGAAAAATAAGAAAAAATATAAGTTGTATTAATTAATCTCTTTTAAACCAGTTGCCTAACATAATCTAATTTGATAAAAAGGGGGAGAAAAAAAACGAAGGTGAAAACAAAATATCTATATCTACTAGTTTTGGCATGGATAGTCTTCGGTATATTATTCA
>QMTJ01000047.1 GCA_003651045.1 Thermoplasmata archaeon
ATGATAGAAAGAGCATCTACTATTGTTATACATGTTTTTGCAGCTTTACTTGTTTTCTACGCGCTTAGAAAAGCCTGGAAACGGTATCTATGGTACTCAGTTGGTTACAAAACCATAGTAGATAGTATAATACCTGCTTTAACTGTATATATTGGTACACAAACAATAGCAGGAGTATACTTTACAGAGTTGTTTATAATTGGATTTGGAATCATTGGAATTGGTGGTGTTTTATGGATCAAGAAAATATGGAGTAGAAACAATGCCTAAAGTAACAATAACATTGAGTAAAGACATCTGGAAATGGTGGAAGGATAATCCTTGGATTAATCTCTCTCAGCTTGCAGAACGTGAGTTAAAAAGGATACGGATGCTGGAGGAGAGAGTACTAGGTACATGCCCAGAGTGTGGAAGTGAAAAACTCCGTTTCGATGGTAAAACCTATCATTGTGCTAAATGTGGTTTTGAATATAAATAATAATGGAAGAAGTAAAAAGGGGTTGTTAATGGTGAAGTTTTGTCCAAGATGCGGTTCAAAAAATATAGAATGGGTTATACCTCACGATCGGCAGAAATGGGAATGTAAAGACTGTGGATATATTGGTGCCTTTATTGTTGAAGATGGTGCCCTAGCTGATGAGATACGTAGAGAATATCTTAAAAACAAGAATAATATGGAAGAAAATGAGGAATGAAAATTTATGATGGTTGCAACAACTGATACACTACC
The DNA here is from genome assembly GCA_003651045.1 of Thermoplasmata archaeon. Taxonomy (GTDB): domain Archaea; phylum Thermoplasmatota; class E2; order DHVEG-1; family DHVEG-1; genus B24-G9. The sequence continues at coordinate 731 of QMTJ01000047.1, forward strand.
TGGTAGAGAGATAAAAGAAGTACTTGGTGTTGTCTTTGGTAGCTGTGTTCAAACTAAACACCTTGGTAAAGATTTACGTGCAGGTTTTCGAAGTGTTATTGGTGGTGAAGCAAAATCTTATACAGAACTCATGGAGGAGGCACGTCGTACTGCGATGCAGCGTATGATAAACGAGGCAGAGAAGCTAGGTGCTAACGCGATAGTAGGTATGCGTTATGCTACGGCTCAGACTATGACTCATGCAGCAGAGATTATAGCATTTGGAACCGCTGTGAAAACCTATTAAATAGGGTTAAATTAATTCCTTAGGTAGAGGAGAGGTTGAACGAACAAATGAGTGTAGTTGAAGTCAAAGATCTTGTTAAAAAATTTGGTTCTGTTGAAGCTGTAAAAGGTATTTCTTTCACGATAGATAAAGGGGAAATCTTTGGACTCATCGGACCTAATGGCGCTGGTAAAACTACTACTCTTCGTATTATTTCTACTCTCCTCACAGCTACCTCTGGGTCTGTTAAAATTTCAGGCTTTGACCTACATAAAAACCCAGGTGAGATTAGAAAGATTATTAGTTATCTCCCTGAGGATGCTGGTGTTTATAAGAACCTCACAGGCCGTGGTTATCTTGAGTTCATCGCTAATTTTTTTAACACTAAGCAAACACGGGATATGGTTTCAAAGGGTATAGAGATAGCGGATCTCGGCGAGCGTATCAATGACCGTGTTGATACATATAGTAAGGGGATGAAACGACGGTTATTAGTTGGTAGAACACTTATGACTAACCCCAAGTTAGCAATCCTTGATGAACCAACCTCTGGGTTAGATGTGATCAATGCTCAAGAAATCAGGAGAATCATTAAAAATACTACCCAGGGTGGTACAACGGTTCTCCTATCATCTCATAATATGCTTGAGGTTGAGTTTCTCTGCGATAGAATTGCACTCATAGATGATGGGTTAATCGTTGAAGAAGGAAAACCCCAGGTTTTGATGGAGAAATACCATGCTAGTAACATTGAAGAAGTATTCACAAGGGTGGTAGGATGAGCCCACTGGGTAACATTATCAGGAAAGAAGTAAAAGAGCTTCTAACACCTGCTACCTTTCTACCCATAGTTATTATGGCTATTGTTTTTGGTTCAATGGGTAACGCTATAGGTGGTATAGAAGAGGAAATGAAGGAGAAACCTGTTATAGGATTAATTAATGTTGACAATGACAGGTTTTCAACTTTAGCTACTTCTATTTTGAATGAAAATGCTGAAGTCGTTTTTAACTCCTCAGACATCATGGATAAACAGAAGGGTTTAGAGACGTTACGTGAAGAAAACGGTGTAGCACTTATTGTTATACAAAAAAATTTTACAGAAAACATTCTAAAAGGTGTACCTGGCGAATTTGAGGTTTATTGGGTTATGAAAGGAGCAGGTATTACGGATTCTATTTCATCATCTATAGTTGAAGACTTAATATCTCTAGTTAATACTAATATAACAAAAGAGTTGATATCCACCAATACCTCGGTTAATGCTACTACGGCTCTTACTCCTACTTTTAGAAATGAAACCACATATTTTAAGGGTAAAGAACTACATGGTTTATCACCTAGTGTAATTTCTAGTATTTTATCTTCTCAGTCGACATTAGTTCCTATTATTATGATGATGATCATTATAGTGTCTGGGGGCATGGTTATATCATCAATGGCTTTAGAAAAAGAAAACAAAACATTGGAGACGCTTCTAACTCTTCCTGTGAAAAGAACAAGTATAGTTGCAGGGAAAATCATTGCAAGTGCTATCATAGGACTATTTCTTGCAGTGATTTATATGTTGGGGTTAGGATATTGGATGCAGTCAATGCAAGTAACAAGTAATGTAAATCTTGCAGATTATAACCTGGTTCTAAGCGGAGGTGATCTTTTACTCATAGGGTTATCTGTTTTTGTAACACTATTAGCAGCGCTTTCGCTTTGTATGCTCTTGGGAACGTTTGCTAGGAATTATAAAAGTGCTCAGACTTTAACGTTCCCTGTTACACTTCTAGCGCTTCTTCCCATGTTTATGATTATGTTTAAAGATTTTGACACTATGCCATTAGTGGTGAAGGTACTGTTGTTCTGTATACCCTTTAGTCATCCTATGATGGCTCCAAGGGCTCTTTTATTTGGTGACTATCCGTTAGTAGTTAGCGGTATTGTTTATGTTTCTATTTTTGCTTTAATCATGATCAGTTTATCTGTCTGGGTGTTTAAAACAGATAGAATCATTACTGGCTCAACTAATAGGTTCAAAAAATAGAGTTGTTAAAGTTTTAGGATAACAATCCACCTTTTTTATAGATGTTAAGTTGTGCTTTAGAAAATGGTTTAGCATAGTATGTTTTATTCTGTGTTTTATCAATGATTTCACCAGTTTTGAAATTAACAACGAGTTCATCTTTGTCGTCTATCTTTTTTGTGATATCTTTAGCGACTAGTATTGGCATACCGCTATTGATCGCGTTACGTTCATATATCGCTCCAAATGATTCCGCGATGATTACACTGATACCTAGGCTTTTAAAACAATCAACAGCTTGCTGACGGCTGCTGCCGCATCCAAAGTTTTTACCAACAACAAGTATGTCACCTGATTTAACCTGTTTTGCAAAATCTTCATAACCCTGTAGGTTATCAAAAGCGTATTGTCCCATTTCTTCGATGTTAGTAATAGATAGATACTTGTTATGGAAAATCATATCTGTATCAATATTGTCTTTTTTTATAACCCAAGCTCGTCCTTTCACAATGAGAGAAGGAACAGTTGTCTGTTTAGTTTTAGGTTTTACTTTAAACAATCTTTTTTTTGGTACTTCAACCTGCTCTGGTTCAACAGGTATATCTTCAACAGTTGTGATAAAACCCGATACAAGCGATGCAGCAACTGTCACCGGGCTAGCAAGGTAAATATCACCTTTACCTTGTTTACCAACAAAGTTACGATTACCAGTAGAAACAGCGATCTCACCCTCACCAGTCTGCCCAATCTGACCATTCGCGCAACCAGCGCAACCAGGACTACCAACCAATGCACCAGCGTCTTTAAAAATCTTAATCAACCCCTCATCAAGACATTGCCTCCAGATTTTATCAGTAGAAGGAACAATTTTAAGAACCCTCCCCGGAGCGATTTTTCTACCATTCAATACTCTTGCAACAGCTCGCATATCACTCATACGACCATTAGTACATGAGCCAATAAAACCTGAATCAACTTTTACACCTTTAACCTCTTCAACACTTACAACATCCTCTGGGTGACCTGGACGGGAAATCAAAGGTTTAAGACCGTTTATATCAACCTCAACGGTTTTTTCATACTCTGCATCAACATCTGCATTGAAACCTTTCTCTGATGGGAATAAAATAATTATCCCCGCCATCTCAGTAGCCATAGAAGCAATAGTGATACGACCATCTAGAGGAAGAGAATCAATATACTCCCCATATATCTCAGCAGCAAAACCAAGGAGCCCATTGGCACCAAAAACCTGTAACATTTTCAAAACTACATCTTTTGGCGTTGCAGATTTTGATGGTATTCCGTTGAGAATTATTTTTACTGTTGGTGGAACCTTAAACCAAACTTTCCCATAAGCCCAGGCATAAGCGATATCTTTATCACCCATACCCTGACCAAAAGCACCAATAGCACCAAAAATATTCGCATGTGAATCCGTAGAAACAACAGTACCGGCAGGTTTCGCAATACCTTCATCGATAAGTAAATGTGTACCAATCCCCTGATTAATATCAAAAATTTTTACATTATTACGACGGGCGAACAAACGACAAATATGTTGATTAGCAGCATACTTCTGATCACAACCACCAGGGTTACAATCAAAAGTAAAAAAAGTCTTATTAGGATCATCAAGAGACAGGTTATTCTCCTCAAGATTTTTTACAACATTAGCACCACCAAAATCCCGAGCAACACGAACATCAATATCTATATCAATAACATCTCCAACAACTGCCTCACTATCACTATGTTTCTCAAAAATCTTCTGAATAATAGTTTTACCCATGAAACAACCCCCACTTAGATATCTTTCTCCTCTGGTCCATCATATTCACAATCAACCGTGAACATCTTACGCATAGGTTTCTCCCGGGTTTGCTCTTCATAAACATGAGCAGTGAGACCAACAACTCTACCTATGAGGAAAAAACCTTTCCCAAGACGCCAATCAAAACCCATATCAGAGATAATAGCCGCAATAGCACCATCAACGTTTATAGGGAGTTTTCTCCCAGTTGATTTCTCAAGTTCAACCTCAATAGCTTTAGAAAGCATAACATGATCACCAGCGATGTGTAACTCTTCAGCTAAAGAAAACAAACGTTTTGTACGTGGATCAGAAGTGTGAACACGATGGCCGAAACCAAGAATACGTTTTTTCTGTTCTTTCGCCTCTTTTACAATACTTGCTGCTATTTCTTCAATGGATCTATCTTCCTTTTTCATCCTAACAACGTTTTCCTGTAAAAGTTTCGCTCCTTTTTCAATAGCTCCTCCATGAACATCACCAATAGCAAGAACCCCTGCAGCTACAGCAGTAGGAAGAGGTACACCCCCAGATGCTACAACACGAGAAGCCATAGCAGAAGGCGGTGTAACCCCGTGATCAACACATGCTGTAAGAATAGCATCAATCATACGCCCGTGTTCCTTGGAAGGGAGTTCACCCTTGAGTAAAAGATATACTACATTAGAAAACGGGATATTTCCAATGAGATCCTCCTGACGATAACCGCATGTTACCAAATGATTAGGTTCAACCTTGGTTATTTTACTATTCCATTTCATAAAAAATCATCTCACTCTTTAACTCTAAATATAACATCAAGTAATGTTCCATCGAACCATTTAGTAACACCAATAATTTCTTCACCTAAATCAAGTTCAGCTGGTCCACCTGTTTCTTCATATGCTATATCTTTTAAATCCTCTATCGGAATAAGATCTATTTTTCCTTTTACTTTTTCAATGATATCTTCTCGCTTTGGGTTAACAGCTATACCTTCATTCGTAACAATGGCATCGACAACGTCACCAGGTGTTGTAACTGTGGTCACTTGTTCACGGACAATAGGGTTGGATTTCCTGAAAACAGGACATGTAATGATGCAGAGGTTTGCACCAGCAGCTGTATCTTGATGACCACCGATACCATGTAACAACCGACCATCGCTATGAGTATTCACATTGACATTGAAACCTATGTCAACCTCTGTAGCACCTAGTACTACTGTGTCAAGTCCATCAATAGTTCTACCCTTTGAAGTTGGATCAGCATAGTGACCGATATCAGCAGGCATTTCTAAATTATTCTGTATATATTTTACAGAGTAGTCATCAAAAACCTGGGAGTAATACAAATGTTTAACACGACCAGATTCATAGATATCAATTATAAGCTTAGTAAGACCACCCGTGGCGCATCTAGCAACCACGTTTTTCTCCTCAAGTCGTTCACCAAGGTATTTCATAGCAGCAAGAGAAATACCACCTGCACCCGATTGAAAAACCATATCGTTTTTAATGAAACCAGCTGCATCCATCAAATCTACACAGGCATGAGCGATTTTAAGCTTCAATGGGTTCTCTGTTATCTTAGTAGTACCAGACATGATCTTCTTCGGATCACCAATTTGATCAACTACTGCGACATAATCAACATATCTCTCCTGTATCTCCTGATATTCACAAGGATAATCAACAACGTTATCTGTAACAACTATTACATGATCTGCATACATAGCATCAACCTGTGAATAAGAAATAGGACCAAACGCACTCTCACCGATTACACCAGTAGCGTTACCACGTTCATCAGCAGCAGAAGCAGCAATAACAGCTATATCAGGATGAAGCTCACCAGTTTTAACTGCTGCCCAACGTCCACCATGAGAACGTAAAACAACAGGGAAATCAAGAGGATGTTTAGAAACATAATCACCTACAACACCGTTAATACTACCCTCAACACGGTTTACAACACCTTCTTTTATAAAATCAATAACAGGTTCATGAACATTAAACATAGCAGTCTGAGCCATACAAATGTTCTTAACACCAAGTTCACGTACAGCCTCAAGAGCCATATTGATTACATAATCACCATCTCTAAGTTGATGATGAAAAGAAACAGTCATACCATCCCTGAGACCACATCTTCTTAGAGCATTAACCAATGTAGTAACCTTAGAACTATAAACATGTTTCTTCGCACCACTAAAAGGTTTAAAAGTTTTACCAGAAATCTCCGACTCCACCCATCTACCAACAGCATTCTTAACTCTCATAAACCTTACACCAGTGATTTTTTAATCTCAAAATCTATAAAATCACAATGATTAACAATAACCGCCTCAGGACTCCTCTCAAGTTTATCCCCCTCATGAGAATGAGCATAAATGATAAGAACAACCTCATCTGGTAAACCTAGTTCTCTCGCGAGTAAAGCACCTGAAACAGGATGACGAAATTTCTTACCATAACTACTCTTAACATATCTCCCATCTACTTCTTCATACTCCAAAAGCTTACCAACATCATGAAGAAGAGCACCAGCGATTAAATAATCACCATTGATATCTTCATCTCTTACATCCAGTATAGTTTTCGCAAGTTTAACCACTCTTTTAGTATGATCAGTGAGTTTACCAGAGTTTTCAAAAAGTAGAGTAAAAGGAACATCATCTAATGATTTCCATTTACCGCGGTTTGCAGCTTCAAACCAGACTTCAACAACTTTATCCCTCAAACCTGTATCTTTAATCCATTCTAGTTCATCATAGAA
>QMTJ01000048.1 GCA_003651045.1 Thermoplasmata archaeon
CGTGAAAGTAGAAAACGATGGAACTGTACGGCATTCCGGAGGAGAAATCATACAATTTATATATGGGGAAGATGGAGTAGACCCAGCTAGGAGTATAAATGGGAACGCTGTAGATGTAAACCGGATTATCGCTGATATAAAAGAGGGAGTCTAAATATGCCTAAAAAAACAGGTTCCAATAAAAAAACTAAAAATAAAAAAGAAACAAAAAAAGATAAAACAGTTGAAACAGTAGAAAAAACAAGTACAAGTAAAAAAACTGTAAACAAAACCAGAGGAAAAAAACAAAAGATACAAGTTAAAAAAGAAGAAAAGAAAGACAAAAAAACCAAGAAAAAAGAAAAACATGTTAAAAAAACTGAAACAAGAGTGGTAAATGTACCTTCACCTGTTGAAAAAAAGGAACCTGAAGAATACAAAAAACTAAGAGAAAAAATAAAACAAATCCTACATGATAAGTTTCTTCCTCTTTCTGTTATTGATGAAATCATATATAAAGTCGCTAATGATAAAACATTAGAGTCGAAACTAAAAGAGATAGTAACTCGAGCACTAAACGAGTATGAAAAAAACATTATAGATCCATCTGAAGCCTGCGGGATAGTAAGCGCTCAGAGTATAGGTGAACCTGGGACTCAGATGACAATGAGGACGTTCCATTACGCTGGTGTAGCTGAGATAAACGTCACCTTAGGTCTCCCGCGTCTTATAGAAATAGTAGATGCGCGTTCTATACCCTCTACACCCATGATGAACATTTACCTTAGAGATGAATACCGTTTGAATCACGATCTCGCTAAAGAAGTAGCTAACCAGATAGAAATAACCAGATTAAATAGTGTAGCAGATATAGAAACAGACCTCACCAACCTTGTGATATATGTAAAACCTAATTTAAAAACATTAAAAAACAAACATATCACAATAGATGAAATAGTGGAAAACATTAAAAAAATCAGAGGAATAGATGTAAAAGCTGAAAAAGAAAAAATCAAAATAACCCTGGATGAACCTAGTTTTAAAAAACTATTAGATGTAAATGAAACACTTAAAGAGTTAAAAGTAAAAGGTATAGATGGTATCAAAAGAGTAATTATTAGAAACGAACCCAACGAAGGCTATGTTATCTACAGCGAGGGTAGCAACCTAGAAAAAGTATTAGAAACTGAAGGAGTCGACCCATATAGAACTACTACTAATGATATACAAGCTGTTGGTAGAGTACTCGGTATAGAAGCAGCTCGTAACATGATAATACAAGAAGCCTACAACACATTATCTGAACAAGGTTTAAACGTGGATCTAAGGCATATAATGCTCGTAGCTGATTTAATGACTACAGATGGAACAATAAGAGCCATAGGTAGACACGGTGTTAGTAAAGAAAAAGAATCAGTGCTTTCACGTGCAGCTTTTGAAATCACCGTTAGTCACCTACTACAAGCTGCTCGTCGTGGTGAAACAGATAAACTAGGTGGAGTAGCAGAAAACATCATAGTAGGGCAACCAGTTAAACTTGGTACAGGTGCAGTTGAACTCGTTATGAAAACAACCAGGAAGAAGACCAAAAAGGAGAAATAAAAAAATGGTAGACATAGAAAAAGTTTTAAAAAACACAGTGAAAAAAGGTAAAGTAAAACTTGGTGCTAAACAAACTAAACAAGTGATAAAAGACGGAACAGCGAAACTCATTATCATAGCTAAAAACTGTCCATATGCTACAGAGATAAACGATTTAGCTAAAAAGAAGAAAATACCCGTTTATCATTCAGATTCCAACTCCACAAACCTTGGTTACACCTGCGGTAAAAACTTTGCAGTATCAGTTTTTGCAGTATTAGATGATGGTGGATCAAATATTTTAAACATTATAAAAAAGAAGAGATAAAGGGTAAACAAACCATGGCTGATATCACATTCTCCAACGAAAACATGCAATATATCAATATGGCTAGCAGGATTACTAGGACTGAAATCCTGGATTGCATGATCACAGAGGATAAACTTATTTTTATTGTACAGAAAGGCCAACTTGGTTTAGCTATTGGTGTCAAAGCTAAAAACCTTGAAAAACTACGTAACCTTTTTAAAAAAAACATAAAATTTGTTGAGTATGATCCTGACAAAGAAAAATTTATTTACAACCTATGTAAACCCTACAGAGTCAACAAAATAGAGTTAGAAGGAGAAGACGATTCGGTTATTGCAAAAATCGAAGTAAACGTAAGTGATAAATCAAAGCTCATAGGTAAAGACGGTAGAAACATTGATGCTATCCGTCAACTTGCTCGTAGGCATCATTCTATAAAAGACGTGCAGGTTAAATAAAAAAAACAGTTTTTTAAACACCCTATATATTCAGGAGTGGGGGCTAGTTTGAGAATACAGAATCACCCGATTATTGATTTCAAACAAAAGAAAAAAATAACTTTTTATTTCAACAGGAGAAAACTGGAAGGATTCGAGGGCGATAGTATCGCCTCGGCGCTCTATGCCAATGGTGTAAAGGTTTTCACAAAAAGCCTAAGATATGATAACCCCCGAGGTTTTTTCTGCGGTATTGGTAAATGCGCCTCCTGTCTCATGCGAGTGAACGGTATACCTAATGTTAGAACGTGTATAGCACCATTAAAGGAAAACATAAAAGTAGAGACTCAGGAGAAACTACCTGCTCTCTCCTCTGCTGAGTTCAACAAGCAACATAAAAAAACCCTTACCGTTGATCTCCTTGTTGTAGGGGCTGGCCCTGCTGGTATGTGCAGTAGTATAGAAGCAGCTCGTCAAGGAGCAAGTGTTCTCCTTGTTGATGAAAACATGGATGTCGGTGGTCAACTTATTAAACAAACACATAAATTCTTTGGTTCTAAACAGGAGAGAGCAGGTACAAGAGGTATCGAGATCGCTGAAGAGTTAAAAAAAGAAATAAAAAAGTTACAGGAGCAGAAGAAAATAAATCTTATGGTTAACTCTACTGTGATTGGCTATTATGAGGGGGAAAAGGGTAAACATAGATTTGGAGTTGTAAAAAGAAAAGGTTACAGTAGTATTTTTTATGAGGTAGTATGTCGCGCTGTGGTTTTTTCATGTGGTGCTATGGAGAATATGTTGTTGTTTCCAGGTAATGATTTACCTGGTGTTTATGGTGCGGGGGCTGTTCAAACTCTTATGAATGTTTATGGTGTTAAACCTGGTAACAGGGTGTTAATGGTTGGAGCAGGTAATGTCGGTCTTATTGTTTCTTATCAACTCCTTCAAGCAGGTGTGCAGGTGGATAGAGTAGTAGAAGCAGCACCAGTTATTGGTGGTTATCATGTTCATGCTGCTAAACTTAGAAGATGTGGTGTTCCCATTTATACCTCATATTCAGTTAAGGAAGTATACGGTAGAAACTGTGTGGAGGGTGCAGTTGTTGTAAAACTTGATGAAAACTGGAATCCGATAGAGGGAACTGAGGAAAAAATAAAATGCGACACGGTTTGTCTCGCTGTAGGTCTTACTCCATCGACACGGCTACTCTCTCAAGCTGGTGTTGAAATGGAGTTCATCCCAGAGGCAGGAGGCTATGTTGCTCTTCATAACAGGTTTATGGAAACAACAGTTGACAATATCTATGTAGCAGGTGATTCATCTGGTATCGAAGAGGCATCTACTGCTATGATAGAAGGAAAAATAGCAGGTGTAGCAGCATCGTTAAAACTCGGTTATAACCAGAATGCTAAGAAACTTTTGAAACAGTACTTAGAAGAACTAGATCGACTTAGAAGTGGCCCATTTGGTGAAAAACCAAGGATTGCTAAAGAGAAGATAACAAAATTTTTGGAGAAAAAAACATGAAGGAATACGAAAAAACAGGTGTGCTTAGTTTAAAAGATTTAAGACTACCCAATGAGAAACAGCTGGAGAAAGGCGTAGCAATCATTGAATGTGTGCAACATATACCATGTAACCCTTGCGTGGATGCATGTCCTTTCGATGCTATATCTATGAAGGATATCAATGATTTACCAGTTGTTGATTTTGATAAATGCGTCGGGTGTGGTCAATGTATCAGTGTCTGTCCTGGTCTCGCTATTTTTGTAGTTAAGCATATCATGGATGGTAAAGCTTTGATCTCTATACCATATGAGTTTTTACCAGTTCCAAGTGTTAATGATAAAGTCGAAGCCCTGGATAGAGAAGGAAGGTTTGTTGATACTGTTGTTGTAAAAAAAGTTGTTAAAAAGGGTAAAACCTGGGTTGTTACAGTGTTAGCCAATGTTGAGGATGCTATGAATATTAGGAATATAAGGGTCTAAATATTATGGTGAAGAAAAAAATAATTGTTTGTAGATGCGAGGATTTAACCCTTGAAGATGTTGAAAAAGCTATCGATGAGGGTTATATTGATCTTGAGGAGTTACGTAAAAAACTCCGTATAGGTATGGGTCCATGCCAAGGGCGAGTATGTTTACCAATTGTTATGAAAATACTTGAACGTAAAACTGGTAAAAAAATACCAAAAGAGTCTCTTCCAAAGGCTCGTCCACCTATTATCCCTGTTCCTCTTGGTACTCTTGCAAGTGAGGAAAAATGATTAAAAAAACTGATGTTGTAATAATTGGTGGGGGTGTTAATGGTTGCTCCCTTGCGTATAATCTTGCTAAACGCGGTATTGATGTTACACTTTTTGAGAAAAAATATCTTTCATCTGGTGCAACTGGTGCATGTGGTGCTGGTATCCGTCAGCAATGGTCAACTAAAGAGAATGCTTTGCTTGCTATTGAGAGTGTAAAAATTTTTGAAAAACTAAGTAGAGAACTCGATGAAGATATAGAGTTTCGTCAAGGTGGCTATCTTATAATGGTTCATGATGAAGAAGAGATGAAACAAGCTGAGAAAAACGTGAGTATGCAGCGAAGTCTTGGTTTAAAAGTTGACATCTTAGAACCTGATGAAATCAATGATATAGTTCCTATTCTGGATGTTAAAGGTATAAATGCTGTTGGTGCTACTTTTTGCCCTAGTGATGGTCATGCTAACCCGTTTAAAACAACTTTTGCATATGCAAATGCTGCTCGTAAACTTGGTGCTAAACTTTATACTCATACAACTGTAAACAAGATACGTGTTAAGGATGGAACCGTGGTTGGTGTTTCAACAGATAAGGGATTTATTAAAACCAGTGTTGTTGTGAATGCCGCTGGCGTCTGGTCAAGAGATATCGCCAGGTTGACAGGTGTAAAACTCCCTAATGTTCCTTTTAGGAAAGAAATCATGGCTACTGAGAGGTTTAAACTCTTGTTCGAGGCTATGGTTATATCCTTTAAAGATGGTATTTATTTCAGCCAGCAAAGAGAAGGTCAGATCGTTGGTGGTATCCCTATCCCTGGTGAAAAAAGTGGTTATAAAACAATGCCTACCTTTGCTTTCCTTCAACATATGGCAAAAACACTCACCAGGTATGCTCCGGTTCTTAAACATGTTAATATGCTTCGTCATTGGACAGGTTTTTATGATGTTACACCAGATGCAAGGCCTATACTGGGTGAAACACCAGGTATCAAAGGTTTCATACAGTGTAATGGTTTCAGTGGACATGGTTTTATGATATCACCAATGGTTACAAAGATTTTAACAGAATATATTGTTGATGGAAGAACAAGTGATATACTTGAAAAACTGAGTCTAAACCGTTTTAAAGGTAAAAAAATAGATCGTGAGATGTCTGTCGTAGGGTAAAAATAGTAATATAAACCTTTTTAGATATCACATACCCAGTTGAAGCTATGGATTATAAAAAAATTGGTTTCAAAGCAGGATTGGAGATTCATCAGCAGCTTGATACTCATAAGCTTTTTTGCAACTGTGAATCAATGATAACAGATGACATTGATTACAGTTTTGAACGTTTTCTTCGTCCTACGCAGAGTGAACTTGGTGATGTTGATAAAGCAGCTATCGCTGAGGCAAAGAAAAACAGGTTTTTCCATTACACAGCATCAAATAGGAGCACCTGTCTTGTTGAAGCTGATGAGGAACCACCACACAGTGTTAACTCTGAAGCAGTAAATATCTGTCTTACAGTAGCTGTTTTAACCAATGCAAGGATTGTTGATGAGATTCATTTCATGCGTAAAATAGTCATAGATGGGTCTAACACTGGTGGTTTCCAACGTACTGGGTTAGTAGCAGTTGATGGAAAAATAGATGATGTTGGTATCCAAACAATAGCGTTAGAAGAGGATGCTGCTCGTAAACTTGGTGAAAAAGGTAAAATCGTGCATTATGGTTTAGATCGACTTGGTATACCTCTTATTGAGATCGCTACAGAACCAAGTATAAAAAACCCACTTCATGCAAGAAACGTTGCAGAGCGTATTGGTATGCTCCTTCAAGCAACTGGTAAAGTGAAACGAGGTCTTGGAACAATACGGCAAGATCTCAACATCTCCATAAAAAACGGGGCACGTGTTGAAATTAAAGGTATTCAATCCCTTAGCTCAATATCCAGGGTGTCGGAAAAAGAAGTTTATAGACAGCTGGGTTTAATAAAAATCAAAGAAACACTCAATAGTAGGATTAAAAAAACTGATCTAAAAAACATTGACATTGTTGATTTAACAAATCTCCTTAGAAAATCTAAATCAAACATTGTACAACAGCAACTAAAAAACAAAGGCTGCGCAGTAGGTTTCAGATTACCTGGTTTCAATGGTTTACTCAAACAAAAGGATACACGACTTGGAAAAGAATTCGCAGTTCATGCAAAAATAGCATCAGGAATAGGTGGAATAATACACAGCGATGAACTACCAGGATATGGAATAACCAATGAGGAAACTCAAAAAATCCATAAAATCCTGGGAACAAAAAAACATGATGCATTTATATTAGCACTAGGTAAAAAAGATGTTGTTATAAAAGCACTACAAGCTGTTATAGAGAGAGCAAAAACCAGTTTTGATGGTGTCCCAAACGAGGTTAGAAGAGCATTACCAGACGATACAACAGAGTATATGCGTCCTATGCCTGGTGCTGCTCGTATGTACCCTGAAACAGATGTACCACCCACAAGGGTAACCAATGATAAAATAGAAATAATCAAAAAAAACCTACCAGAGTTACCAGATGAAAAATATAAACGCTTCATAAAACAATACCAGCTTAATAATGAACAAACAAAACAGATACTCAGTAGCGGATACAGCGATGATTTTGAAAAAATAGTAAAACAACATCCCAGTCTGAAAAACGTGATCATCAGAACGTTCCTAAACACATTCTCAGAACTCGAAAAAGAAAACCTAGATGTATCTGTTTTAGAGGAAAAAACTCTTTTAAACGTATTTCTAAGGCTTTCTCAAGGGAAATTCTCAAAAGAAGGAATACCAGACCTCTTGAGATATATTATAAAAAACCCAGAAGTAGATGTCGATACAGCAATTAAACAAATTGGACTCACAGCCACGGGTATAGACGAGATACAAAGAATAATCAAAAAAATCGTAAAAGAACGTAGAGATTTTGTAGAACAACGAGGTATAGACGCTCTTGGTCCCCTTATGGGCATCATCATGAAAGAA